>WAJV01000049.1 GCA_015523725.1 Candidatus Geothermarchaeota archaeon | reverse complement strand
GCTCCTTTCTTAATAGCTTCAGTTGTCGGTGGGAGAACCATATAGGCAGCGAGTGCAGACAAAGCTAAAAGCCCTTCTGTCAACATGGCCCCTGCGCCAACAGGCCTAGCGTCCAACTCAACATCTAACTGCTTAGCAGTAGTTGATGACCCCACCAATGAGTGCCATCCAGAAACTGCTCCACATGCTATAGAGATGAACATAATTGGGAAAATCGGCCCAGGACCAACAGCTCCTATTAAAGTATCTAGCTTGGCTAGAGCCGGCTGCTGTAAAGAAACCCCTGTTAAGGGAGTAAGTAAGGCACCTAATATTAATATGATAACACCACCAACAGCGGGAAAAGCACTAATAAAATTCATTGGAGTAATGAAATGAGGCATTGGAGCTAAAGCAGCTATAAACAAGAATATCGCTAAAATAATTGACCATATTAACAGACTGTTTTCCCCAAAATAGTTTTTAGGAGGCCACCCAATCACAGTACCCGCATATATAGAGACTATTATTAAGATAATACCAAATATCGTTACACCGATGATATTCATTTCATATCTATAGAGCATTTGACCAATAAGTATAGCTGTTATAAATACTATTATTGTAGCTAGGAAAGTTCCTGGAAATACATTCCAGAATAATGAGATTAGATATATGAAGACTGCCGAGATGATTAATAGATAGAATAATAGATATCCAAGCAATATACTTCTCGGCCGATCTCCACCTACATACTCATAAACAAGGGGACCCATTGATCGCCCCTCATTTCTCACTGATATCATTATACTACTGTAGTCATGGGCCCATCCAATAAACATATTACCTACTATGATCCATAGCAATGCTGGAAGCCATCCATAAGTTATCGCAATAAATGGTCCCAATATTGGGCCTAAGGCAGCAATAGACTTAAATTGGAAGCCCCAAAGCACATTACGAGAAACTGGAAAGAACTCCACACCATCGAGATACATATGAGCAGGTGTAGTGCGCTCAGCACTAACCTCCCATACCTTACGGTCCACCCACTTACTGTATACATAGTATGTAAAGAGGTAGGCTATCAACGCTATAAGTACCCATAGGAATGGAGTGGCTAGTATATCCGCCATAGAAAAATTCACCAAATATATTATAATTAAAAAATCCTAAATATAAGTAGTAGACAATAATAATAAAAAGTTTACATTGATATAGATTAGTCAATAATTATGTTAAGTAAAACATTTAAAAAAGATTAATATAACTCCGTTATTCATAAAAATTATTAGCTTCGGAAAATTGTGTGACCTGTATGTCAAATAGAAATATTATGGTATATATAATTTACAAAAAATATTACTTTGATATATATTTTGAACCAATTATGCTATTGTTAAATATCTTTGATTATCATTATATAGTGTCTGGCACCTCGTCTGTAACCTCCTTCTCCTTGAGTTGACTTATTTTCCATCTGTGAATATCCTTATATAGATAGGGAAGTAACTTAATAGTAATGTTTGTTGACAATATAGGCAGACCTAGAAATTCCCCTAGTAGGAATAGATTCATCAAGTCATTTAGTTGCTTATAATATTTCATACTCTCTCTATATAAGTCAAAGTAAAACATCCCAAACAAGACTTCCTTAATCGACTTCACGAATCTATTCACGAAATTCATGTTGACCACCTCAATGGCATATAGAGCCCTCCAATGACCTCCTTATAGACTCCAATTTATCGATTAGGGATAGACCATACATACGTATCCTAATACTCCTATTCGTTACATCACAATAAAAAGATACATCCACCACTTCAACCCACTTCTTCTTAATTATCCCTTTCTTAACCCTATAACCCCTAATAATCCCTTTATGCCCATTGATTAAAATATCTTCACCACTCCACTTACCCGATCTATCACCTTCAAAGACCTCAATATTAATTGTGCCTGCATCCTTAGGGGAATAATAAAGAGAAATTATCTTACCAGCCAAAACCCATTTAACATTACTTATCCTTACTATCCTATCAACAGATGGAGGTAGTTTCTCCCCCCTAACCTTCCACCCATAAGGCAGGGACAAAACAATGAAATTAACCACGCCGAAAAGAGGGTTAACCGCAGCTATACTGTTCTTAGTAAAATCCGTATTAGACAATGATAAACACCCCATATATAATAGTTAAAATAACCAAATTAATTAGTGAAAACCCTATATATCTTTATCTAAAAACCAAGGAAAATATTATATGCAAATGTACGAGGAGATAATAATAGTTACATTAATCGCGTTCACAATAGTTGGCTTATATGGATTAGGCTCACTAACCAATAGATTAATAAGTAACAAACACCTAAAAAAGACTTGGAGACAACTAAGAAAAATCGGTGTAGAGGGAGAATATAAATCATTAGGATCATCTGGATTCATAATAAGCCTAGAGAATCCAAATAAAAATATCATTAGAGTAGATGTTAGTATAATCCTGGAGAAAAGAGAGTTTCCACTAAACTGGATAATTGATAGACTTAGGGGTAAGAGGGATACATTAACAATCAGCATCATATATAAAAACATGTTTCTACCAGACAGAGTAGAAATATTTAGAAGGGGAAATTACTATGGAGACTCACTATATAAATATAGATCTAACCTAGAAAAGATAAAAGACCTATATCTAGCCCCAAGCAAATTAATAAAAAATAGAAAAATTAAGAAAATCACTAATATTATGGACAGATATAGTGGAATATACTTCATCACATATGAAGCAAATAAAAATATGTTAGTACTAGCATCCTCAATAAAAGAGATAGATAATTTAAATAGGATCATAAACCAGTTATTCTCCATTCAGTAAATTCTCTATATACTTCCTAAGTCTAACTGGAGACAGATCATCACCTCGGAAAACTCTATCGCCAATAATTACCGCTGGCCAATCACTCAACCGATACTTAAAGGCATACCACACACCCCTCGCAGAATCTACATTTACAACTTCAATTTTAATATCTGACCCATACCTATATAATTCTGCCAACAACTCGGTTAAAAACATATATGTATCAACAAATTTCTCAGGATACTCATCTAACTGACTCCGTAGACTATCATAAAACTTATCCTTGCCCACTATGCCTAAAGCTAGATGAGTAGGTAATAATTTAGGAAACATACCATAAACAATAACCTTAATCCTACTCAACCCCAGCAACCAAAAAACTAAATAATAAAAACATTATATATGAATTTGACGTAACCAAATGCCAATATTAATTTATAGAAAGTTATAAATATCGAGAAACCTTATTCACTTGAAGAATCAATTTAGGAGAACCTAATAAATAAATATTCTATATGTAATATTCTTATTGGTGAATTAATTTGGCTATTTATATAGTATTAAGTAAATTAACCGATGCTGGATCAAAAACCTTGAAGAAGAAACCGAGCAGAATAAAAGAAGTTAATGAAGAGCTAGAGAAAATGGGTGTAAAGGTTTTAAAGCAATACATAGTATTTGGAGAATATGACTTCGTAAATATAGTTGAGGCTGAAGACAACCTAACAGTTATGAAAGCAATGGTTGAACTAGCAAGCAGAGGTACAGTAAGGACAGTAACAATGCCAGCGATAGATGTAGATGAATTTATAAGAGAGATGTCCAAATAAGGAATCCCCACTAATTCTTTATATATTCAAATATTAGTCCTACTACTTTTAGAAAATCAACTATTCTATTAAGAACTATTATATGAAAACTAGATATAGAGAAAAACGGAAAATAACTATTTAAATAAATATTTTTAACGAAAAAAAGTTTTTTGAAAAAATAATTTTTTATAAAAACTTATAAATAACCCTGTTATACATATTGAATTATGAGGTGATGAGGCGATGGAATTACTACTTAAAGTAGCTGAAGGAGAGAGAATAGATGTAGGGGCTGTGAGAGCAAGATTAAGCACTAGAGATAGAGATAAATTAGGTGTTCAAGTTGGAGATTTAATTGAGATAATTGGTAATAAAAGAACCGTAGCCAGGGTATGGCCATCTAGAATAGAGGAGGATGGAATAATCCGTATAGACAAATATATTAGGAGAAATGCTGGAGCAAGACTTGGCGACGCTGTCAAAGTAAGAAAAGTTGATAGTAAGAGAATCACCAAACTGACATTAGCACCAGTTATACCAATAAGATATGCACCAGACTTCCCAAGATATGTCAAGGAAAAACTACTCAATATACCAATAAGTAGAGGAGACATGCTGGTAATACCAGTAGTCGGTAGGGCACTCGAGATGGTCGCCGTCCAAGTTTTACCAGGACCATATGGAATTGTCACTGAAGAGACACAAGTGGTAATTAGGCCAGAACCCTATAAAGAGGTTGAGAGGAAGATACCTAGAGTAACATATGAAGACATAGGAGGATTAGACAAAGAAATACAGAGAATTAGGGAGATGGTAGAACTACCACTAAAACACCCAGAGCTATTCAGACACTTAGGTATAGAGCCACCAAAAGGAGTCTTACTATACGGGCCTCCAGGCACTGGAAAAACACTATTGGCTAAAGCAGTAGCCAATGAAAGCGGCGCCCACTTTATAGCGATAAACGGGCCTGAAATCATGAGTAAATTCTACGGAGAAAGTGAGGCAAGATTGAGAGAGGTGTTTAAAGAAGCCGAGGAAAATGCGCCAAGTATCATATTCATAGACGAGATAGATGCCATCGCCCCAAAGAGAGAAGAAGTTGTCGGAGAAGTGGAGAAGAGAGTCGTAGCCCAACTACTAAGCCTAATGGATGGACTGGAGAGCCGTGGCAATGTAATAGTCATAGCAGCAACAAATAGACCCGACGCAGTAGACCCAGCTCTAAGACGACCGGGTAGGTTCGATAGAGAAATCTATATTGGAGTCCCAGACAGAAAGGGGAGAAAGGAGATACTCCAGATACACACCAGAAACATGCCACTAGATGATGATGTAGACCTAGATAAATTAGCAGAACTAACGCATGGATATGTCGGAGCAGACTTAGCAGCACTAGCTAAAGAAGCCGCCATGAACGCCCTCAGAAGATTCCTACCAAAGATAGATCTGGAAAAAGAGGTGATACCAACAGAAGTCCTCCAGAAACTAAAGGTTAAAATGGATGACTTCTACGAAGCCATGAAAGAGGTTCAGCCCTCTGCACTAAGAGAAGTATATATTGAGATACCGCAAGTCAAGTGGGATGAGATAGGCGGATTGGATGAAGTAAAGAAAGAAATAATTGAGGCGGTAGAATGGCCACTAAAATATCCACAAATATTCGAGAAACTAGGTATCCGGCCTCCCAGAGGCATTCTACTTTACGGCCCTCCTGGAACAGGTAAAACATTGTTAGCAAAAGCCGTGGCCACCGAGAGTCAGGCGAACTTCATAGCAGTAAAAGGACCAGAGGTACTAAGCAAATGGGTGGGAGAATCCGAGAAGGCGATTAGAAAAATATTCCAGAGAGCCAGGCAAGTAGCCCCAGCAATAGTATTCTTCGATGAAATAGACTCAATAGCACCGAGGAGAGGCCTATCATATGGCGATAGCGGAGTAACGGATAGAATTGTTAACCAATTATTAACTGAGATGGATGGACTTCAAAGAACTAAAGATGTAGTAGTAATAGCCGCAACTAACAGACCTGATATACTGGATCCAGCCCTCCTCAGGCCAGGTCGATTCGATAGAATCATTTACGTACCACCACCAGATGAGGAAGCCAGATATGAAATATTCAAGATACATACAAGAAACATGCCTCTCGACGATGATGTAGATTTAAGGGAGCTGGCTAGAAGAACAGAATACTACACGGGAGCAGATATAGAAGCAGTAGTAATCGAGGCGGGTCTAGCGGCAGCAAGAGAGGATATAAATGTAAAGAAGGTTAGTATGAGGCACTTCGAGTATGCACTAAATAAAGTAAAGCCTAGCCTAACGCCAGAAGCAGTAGAGGAGTATAAGAAAATATATGAAGCATTCAAGAAACAGAGCATGACTGGTATACCAGCATACCGTTAAAGCAACCAACTCTCCTTATACTCCCTCTGCTCCGGAGTTAATTCATCTATCTCGATATTCCAACCCCTCAACGTATACCTAGCAACTCTCTCATCAACCTCACTAGGAACATTGTATACCTTATTCTCCAATCTCCCCTCATTATCCAATAAATAAAGCAGACTGAAGAATTGGTTAGCGAAACTATTCATCATAATATCGGGCGGATGCCCCTCACCAGCAACCAAATTAACTAACCTCCCCTCACCCACTAGATAGACCCTCCTACCATCGGGAAACCTATATTCATCGACATAATCCCTAACCCTCCTCACCGAGATAGCCATCCTCTTCAACGAATCAACATCGATCTCTACATTAAAATGCCCTGCATTCGCTAGAATAGCACCATCCCTAAGCCTCTCCAAATGCCTCTTACCAATAACATTCTTCATCCCAGTACATGTTATAAATATGTCACCCAACTCCACAGCATCATCCATCTTCATAACCTCGAATCCATCCAAGTGAGCCTCAATAGCCTTCACTGGATCAACCTCAGTAACAATGACTTTCGCACCCAATCCCCTAGCCCTAATAGCCACACCCTTACCTACATAACCATATCCAGCCACCACAACCCTTTTACCGGCAATAAGTATAGAGGTAGCCCTCATCAAACCATCCAGAGCCGATTGCCCAGTGCCATACTTATTATCAAACAACCTCTTCGTAGGCGTATCATTCACAGCTATAACTGGATACCTCAACACACCCTTCTTCTCCATCGCCTTCAACCTAATCACACCAGTAGTAGTCTCCTCAGTACCACCAATGATCCCAGGCACCACATCACTCCTCTTCGAATGAATCAATGCATGTAGATCCCCACCATCATCAATAACAATATGAGGATTAATATCCAAGGCATTATTCAACATCTCAAAATACTCAACATCAGACTCGCCTCTCCATGCATAAACATTAACACCCTCATTAGCCAAATATGCTGCTACACTATCCTGTGTCGATAAAGGATTAGAAGCTGCTAGCGAAACTTCGGCCCCCATCTCATGCAACAATCGGATAAATACACCAGTCTCCTTAGTCACATGGAGACATGCAGCAACCCTAACTCCAGATAACTTACCAGATCCACCATACTCATCATACAATACTTGAAAAACAGGCATAAAACTAAGAGCCCACTCAACCTGCTTCCTACCCACACCAGCCAAGGACATATCCTTAACAATACTAGGCAAATCAACCACCCCCAACATCCAAAGCCAATTCACGACTCCTCCTAGAAACCCTCTCCAACAAACTATTTACATCCAACTTAATAAACACTCCCCCCTCAACCACAATATCACCATTAACAATTACAGTATCCACATTAAAAGGCTTAAACACGTAAACCAAATGACTATAAAAATCATAAATAGGAATCGAGTTAGGAGAGAAATAATTCAATATAACTATATCAGCCAAATATCCCTCCCTAATCAAGCCCAGATCCTTATAACCAAGAGCCAAAGCATTATTTAGAGTAGCCATCCTAAAAACAGACTTAGCATCCATAATAGTAGGATCTCTATAAACACCTTTATGGAGTAAAGCAGCCACCTTCATAGTCTCAAACATATCGAGAGAATTATTCGACGCCGGACCATCAGTCCCAAGCCCAACATTAATACCATACCTTAGCATCTTAGGTATATCAGCTATACCCATACCCAACTTTAAATTAGCAACTGGATTATGAATAACGTTAACCCCCCTCTTAGCAGCAACCTCAAAATCAAGATCATTCATATGGATAGAATGGGCTGCTACAAAGAATCTACTCAACACACCCAAATCATCCAAGTATTTATAAATACTGCCGCCAGGCACATCCACATTAAACCTCTCCTTAACCAAACTGGGCTCGTTCCAATCCTCAACAACATGGGAAGTAATAGTAACCGGAATCCCACTCTCAATAGACCAAACACGCCTAATATCCTCAGCAGCCTTCCAAAGCCCCGGCGACACCGTATAAGGAGCATGTGGAGATACAGATACTCTCACCAATCCACCCCTCCCATGCCAATGCCTTAATGCATCCTCAACATTTTTAATACTACCTTCTTCATCCCAGTAAAACATGGCTACACCCATAACCATCCTAAGACCAACTTTAAGTGCGGCGGACGCCTCATTATGCAACCTATTATAATGATACATTGAACATACAGTAGTCACTCCACTTAATAGAGACTCAACAGCCCCCAATAAAGCCCCCAATTCAATATCCTCCGGCGACATCCTAGCCTCATATGGCCAAATCCACTTCTCCAGCCACTCCTGAAGAGCAATATCATCAGCATATCCCCTCAACAACGTCATTGATATATGCGTATGCCCATTAATCAACCCAGGCATAATAACCTTATTCCTAGCATCAATCCTCAAATATCCACGGCCAAACCTCCTCTTAGCCTCTTCCCTATCACCCACGAAAACAATTCTATTATCCTCTAATACGACGGCAACGTCCCTAAGCACCTTCTCACTATCAACTACAACCCCACCATCAATAAATATATTCATCACACTACACCTAAAACATACTTCCTAAATACATCCCTAAAGCGTATACACTCATCACTCCACTCATCACGAGGAAGAGCCTCAATAGATTCGTGTATCAATCTCTTCAACGATTCAGACGTCCTCTCCATAATCTCTAAAACCTCCTCCTGAGAAACCCTCTCCTGCATCCCAGCGGCGTAATTAGTAATAATCGATACTAAAGAATAGTGCAGACCGGCTTCCCTGGCTAGAACAACCTCAGGTACATTAGTCATACCCACTACATTAGCCCCCAACAATCTAAACATATTTATCTCAGCGGGAGTCTCAAACCTAGGACCTTCTGTACATATATAGACAGCTCCCCACCTAATATTCAACCCAAGCTTCTTTCCAACATTGTATAATGTCCTAGACAACTCCCTACAATAAGGATTGGTAACATCCACATGAACAACATAATCATCGTAAAATGTGATACTTCGTTTAGTATAATCTATAAACTGGTCTACCAACACTATACTCCCAGGGTGAAGAGACTCATCTATAGAACCAACTGCACTAGTAGCGATAACCCTATCAACACCCAATTTAGCCAATGCATATATGTTCCCTCTATAATTAACCCTATGTGGAGGATATTCATGCCTCGGACCATGCCTAGGAATAAATATGACCCCTACATCATCATATACCTTATATAAATATTTTATATCACCGTATGGAGTGGATACAGTTTTATAACCGACTCCACCGAAAAGACCCTCCAAGCCACTACCACCGATTAAGCCAATCCTCATCATCAAGCGACCACCCTGCAATAAACCCATAAAAATATAAATCATTAATATATGTACCTCAAATGTAGTATTTAATACTGGAGGCATCGAAAATGGATATGAGGAGCAAAGAAGCATATATTAAGATGATAAATGAAGCATACAAAAAACTACCTGAATATGGATTGAGGGTAAAGGCTGCGAGATTCAAGCCACCCCACGTCCAACTATTCTACCAAGGTAAGAACAAGACAGTCTTCGCAAACTTCAAAGAGGTTGCGGAGTATATAAATAGAGACCCAGACGTTATAAGGAAGTTCCTAGCCCATGAACTAGCCACCCCAGCCACTCCCAGCGACGGCAGATTAATACTACATACTAGAATAGACCTACAGACCCTCCAAAATACTGTAAACTTCTTCATAAAAAGATATGTAAAATGCCCAATGTGTGAGGGATATGATACACAACTAATCAAAAAAGGAAAAGCATTAATCATTAAATGCAGTATATGTGGAGCCGAGTCACCAGTCCCACCAATAAAGTGAATAAAGATATGGCGGGTAACATAGCTAACCACATATTCTATGTATCAGAGCGATCCAATCCACAATATGGAATCTTCCTAACAATCTATGATAAAGAAGTAATTGAGGGAGATACATTCCTCAAAGGCGAGAGCTATAACTATGAAATGAATGAAGAAGAGTTAGCCAAGAAACTTAAGACAGCATCCTCAATAATATTCTATGGAGATAAAGCCGTGAAACTTGGAATAAAACTAAAATATATTCACCCATACGCTGTCGGCGAGCAGGAGGGGGTTAAAACAGCCATATTTATAAAAACTTATTAAACGGCATTACATAAGTAAAGAAAATATAGAGCTATAATTATATTATTTTATAAAAATTCTTTAACGAGTGAAAAAAATAATAAGTGAGAAAGTCAATAAAAGAGCTATCTTAGAATTCCTTTATAAAACATGAGTAGTAAATATATTATGAGCATAGGTAAGGATGAGGTGAGGAAAAATGGGTAAAAGAAAAATATTATCTGAGAAGGATTTGAAAGACACACCCCTCCCAAGCGAGGGACAAATATTAGGGGTTGCAAAAAAGATATTGGGGGCTGGAAACGTATTAGTACTCTGTGCCGATGGAAAAGAAAGGGTATGTAGAATACCTGGAAAACTACGTAAAAGAGTGTGGATAAGAGTCGGAGACGCCGTACTAGTGGAATTATGGGGATTCCAAAATGACAAGAGGGGGGATATAGTTGGAAGATATACTAGAGCCCAGAAACAATGGCTGATTGATAACGGATATTTACCAGAGTGGCTAGGCTGAGTAGAGTATGGACGCCGAGGAAAAAGCATTAAAAAAACTTGAACAGAGACTCTACAGATATATAAAAGAATATAAATTTAGAAGAAAAGACATCGATGAGAGAGAGGTAGAGGAGGAAGTATTTGATGAAAATACACTGAAGACATTATATGAATTGTCAAATGAAGGAATAATAGCCGAATTATATGGAGTAGTAGCAGCGGGAAAAGAATCAAGGGTATATGGAGGAGTCACTGAGGATGGGGAGCCGATAGCCATAAAAATATTCTTAATAACCACAGCCGAATTTAGAAAGGGAAGAATGAAATATATACTCGGAGACCCGAGATTCGAGGAAGTCGGTAGATCAATACATAAAATAATATATCTATGGGCTCAAAAAGAATACAGGAACTTAAAAGCAGCATATGAGGCAGGAGTCTATGTGCCAAGACCCATAGCATTCAAGAACAATATATTAGTAATGGAGTTCATTGGGGATGAGTTCCAGCCTGCCCCAACACTCAAAGAATATAAAAGAATTACTCCCCATATGCTATACCAAATACTTCGACAAATTTACCTACTATATAATAAAGCAGAATTAATACACACAGATCTAAGTGAGTACAATATATTCTACTACAAGAGGAAACCCATCATATTTGATTTTGGCCAAGCAGTCAGCATCAAACACCCAATGGCCGAGACATTCCTCACAAGAGATATTTCAAACATCCTAAACTTCTTTAGAAATAGAGGAATAGATATATCACTAACCGTGGAAGATGTCCTAGAATATATTAAAGGGTGAATAAGATGGAGTATAAAATAGGTATCGAACCGGATAGACTAGGGGTATTAATAGGGAAAAAAGGTGAGATAAAGAAGAAGATCGAGGAAAGCACAAATACCAAGTTAATAGTCGATAGTAAATCCGGAATAGTAACCATAGAGGGTGAGAACCTAACAGACCTAATGACAGCCCAGAACATAATAAAAGCAATTAACTATGGATTCTCACCCGAGAAGGCATTTAAACTACTGGATCCAGACTACAACCTACACATAATCGATGTATATAACTTCATGAAGAAAAGGGATGAGAATAACTTGCGTAGAATATTGGGGAGAATAATTGGAGAGAAAGGAAAGACTAGAAGAATATTGGAGGAAACAACCAACACATACATATCCATATACCGCCACTATGTCGCTGCAATAGGCCTATTCGACGACATACTTATTCTAGACGAGGCTATAAGGAAACTAATAAAAGGACTGCCACACAGAGTAGTATATGAATACTTGTATAATGCTAGAAGTATGAGGAAGATGGGGTTAAGAGGATGGTAAGTGAAGTATTTAGAGAAGCCAGTCCAAGCGAATTCTTCTACCGAAATAGACAATTAGCCGGCTTCTCAAACCCAGCCAGAGCATTATATACAGCCATAAGAGAACTATTCGAAAATTCACTAGACGCATGTGAACTACATAGAATAAAACCACAGATAATGGTATCCCTAAGAAGGGTGGAGGACATATCCAAAACAGTTGGGATATATAAACTATATGTACAAGACAATGGATCCGGAATACCAAAAGAATATGTCTTAGATGCATTGGGAAGAGTCTTCTTCAGCAGCAAATACATATTGAGACAGAGCAGGGGAACATTCGGACTAGGAGGAACCATGGCAATACTATATGCACAAGCAACATCAGGAAGGCCGGTGAAAGTGACGACGAGCACAGGCGGCAAAACAGTTGTAAGTTACACCTTCAAGATAGATATTAAGAAAAACCGCCCTAAAATACTGAGACACAAAAATTATAGAAATAAGGATAAATGGAGAGGTACAATACTTGAATTATACCTAGAGGGAGACTACTCAAGGGCAGCCAGATATATAATAAATTACTTCAAAGAGACGGCTGCCATAACACCATACGCAGAAATCACATTCATCGATCCTGAGGGAAACCTATACTTCTTCCGAAGAACCTATAATAAAATGCCTAATCCACCAAGGGAAACTCTACCACACCCCCATGGAGTCGATATAGAAACATTGAAACATCTAATAAACACCTCGCCAGAAGAACTAACATTAATAGAATTCCTATCAAATAAATTCCATAGAGTAGGCATAACAACAGCTAAAAGATTCCTCAAATACGCAAAGATACGGGATAACCTAAGACTAGGTGAATTAACAGACCCAGATATAGAGAAACTATACAAAGCACTACAAAACTATGACAAATTCATATCCCCATCAGCAGAAGTATTGAGCCCGATAGGGGAAGACATTTTTAGGAAGGGGATAGAGAAAGAGTTCAACCCAGAATATATCGATGTAGTTACAAGACCACCATCAAGCTACCAAGGCCACCCATTCATAATAGAGGCTGCACTAGCATATGGAGGGGAAATACCCGGTTCAGCAGGCGAAATAGTCTTATTCAGATATGCAAACAAAATACCTCTCCTATATGATGAGGGGAGCGATGTATCAACCAAGGTACTCAACAATATTAATATTAGCAGTTATAAAAGACCAGGCGATAAACCAACAGCCCTATTTATACACATTGCAAGCACCAAAATACCCTTCAAGACAGTTGGAAAAGAAGCTATAGCAGACGTCCCAGAGATAGAGAGGGAAATCGAGTTAGCCATAAGATATCTACTCAGGAGATTCAGCAAATACACAAAGAGAATAATTAGGAGAATACATGCAGAAAAAAGACTAAAGATATTCGAGAAACACTTAAGACTAATGAGTAAGTTCTCAGCCGAATTAGCCGGTAAAGAGGAGCCGGATATAACCCCCTTATTAAATAAACTAAAGCAGAGATACGGAATTAAAGAGAATCAAGCTCCTCCATCTTATTCTTAAGATAAGTATCGACAATATAAGTCAATCCATATCTACTAAAGGCCTCCAACTCGGACTTCTTACGCAACCTCTTAAACTTATTCAACTCCCTCTGCCAAAGCTCCCCCTGATACCTAGGATCCCTAAGCAACTCATTCAACCGCTTCATATCAATATCATTAAATGGATCCGTCGGAAGTTTATACCTCTCAATATCCGTAGCCCACACACCAATCCACTTAGCGTCTGGAGTATGGAGGTCCCTAACATGGGCAGAATTAGCTGAACCATATATTATAACACCAGCTATATGAAGACCCCAAACATCACCATCAGTAAATATATATACAGGCAACCCCAACTCTTGATTAAGCCTCCTAATCAAATACCTAGCCGCCCTCGGAGCCTGCCCCGACGTACTAATCAATATAGCCTTATATTTATCATAAATCCTCTCCTCAATAAACCTATTAAATATAGCATCCTTCTCAATAACAAAAACCCTCTCAGCACTAGTCTCAATAAACTCACTAGTCCTCAAACTATGTCCAATCATCAAACCATCAGGATGAGTAGTCAAATTAATCCTCTTACCCTCATAACCAGGAACAGTATACTCAATCGTCAAATCGCCAAATATAGCTGCCCTCTCAGCCGGAAAAATATTAAAATCCTCCCTAGGCCTACCCATCAACGCCTCCAAATCCATAATAAGTTCATCCGACTCCCTTTGCTCCTCAAAATCAATTCCATACGCCTGACTAGAGTAATACACATCCCTCAACGTACTCGTCTTCCTCTTCTCAACCAATTCATGAGCAAAATACGCGATCCAAACAAACTGGGTAAACTTCTTCAAATGAAGAAAATTAGCTGCATTCCTCAACTTAGTCTTGTTACCCAATATATAGCCACGCACCCCCTCATCATAAAGAATATTACTAACACTTCTACTAGGCACCTTCACAACCGGAAACATACCACGGGCAAAATATTTATATAAATCCTTGCCAAAACCCTCCAAGGCCCTCAAGGTCTCCAACCGCTTCCTAAACTGCTTCCTACGACTCCTACGCCCCATTAAAGACACCATCCAAAATATATGAATCGGAAACTAGATAAATCACATACCAAAAGGACAAAATATATGATAAAATAACATAAAGTTTTTAAAGAACCTACCCCAGATATTAGTAGAGATAAACAATAATTAGGTGAATATAATGAGTGACGTCGACCCAAGAACAAAGAATCTAATAAGGCTAGTAGGATTCCTAATACTAGCATTAGGACTACTAATGATATACGCGGTCGCGACAAGCCCAGGCATTGGAGTAGTACACCTAAGCATAGCCACCTTATTCGGCCTCTCAATACTAATAATAGGTCTAGTACTGATACTACCTAGATATCCCACCATATAATCAAACCAAAAAATTCCACACTCCATGGAGACTAGGAACCCTTCCTTATCAACTAATCACCAACAATTGCCATGCACCCAATATAGAATCAAAAATCCTTTAAATGGATAATATATTATAATTTCATTACTCACCTAATTCTAAACAAAACTCCTAGATTGAAATTATTAACCAAGTATGGCAATAGAGTACAATAAATAATCAATCTACTAACCTTGTAAGCCTCAAATATACGGCAAATATAATTATAAAGGGAATAGGCAAAAAAGATAGAGAAATTCCGAGAAGGAGGCCTGATTCTGGGTTAAGCTGCATAATTCCAATTCTATCCTCAAACCACTGATAAACTGAATAGAAGCCGTATGCTATATCTGGGTAAACCTTGATCTCAACACCACTAATAATTAATTCAATAGGTACACCACCCTCATTAAGGAAAATAATTTTAATCTCCTTAGCCCCATAATCTGATGATATTAACCTGTTAGATGGGGGATCGGTATGTTCCCTTATACTAGGCAAAAAAACATAAGATGAAACTAGATTAGGAGCAACATCCACCACATATACAGATATATTCAGTTTTCCAGGCCCCCAATATTCAACCACCCGTTCAATATATGGATATATAACCCATCCTTTATACAGAGGCTTATCGAATACATATTCAAACCTGACATAACCATTTGGCTGGAATTTAACAAGAATAGAATTACCTATATCATGATAGTCAACAGAATCAGGGGGATAAGCTGTATTAGGGTACACTATAAATGAAGCAGCCTTCAAGTAATAATAAACAGCCAAAACCAAAAATAGGTATACTGCAATAGAAACTAATATAATCCGCCGCAACCTAATCCAAATTATACCATGCATCCAGGGTCCCCGCTATGAAGACCCAAAAAACCAAATCAATAAATTAATACTACACAATTTACTTAAATTTTTTTAAGAAATTTACTATTTCATCTAAATTAAACTCCTTCTCAACATCTACATACTTTACTTCAATCAACTTATCACCCTCATAAAACTCAAGCCTAATCTTATCACCAGGAATATCAACCCCCTCCTTCTCCAAGAAAATATCTACACACGCTTTATCAGTATACAAAGCCACCATCCTCTTATCCCTAGAAACCCAAAGCTTGAACCCCATAACAACCCCCAACAAAAAAATTACAGTTTAAATAAAAATTTACACCTTATTTCTAACGATGTGTAGACCAAAAAAGCACATAATATTGAGGAATACGAGGGAACAATGAGGCTACTCATAAAAAGATATAGCTCCACTTAGGTATGTTAATTAAATGGCTGTCCAATAACAAAGAAAAGCACTTTATATTACTGGTAAAGGATTATCTAGACTGCCGAGTACAAGATGGAGACCAATACCATTAAAGGAACCGTCATATATATTCGGAGTAGTGCATAGAGATGGAACCTAAAAAGACATAGATACCACCACGATAATTAAACTTAATAATATAGACTATGAATTTGCAGAAACTTTTAGTAAGGCCTTGACAAAAACTATTGGATAGATCTATTTAAAACCAAAATATAGAGATCCAGAGGAGGAGGAACTGTGGATAGAAAGTAACATACAGGTCGGAAGCAGTTTACCAATGGTATAAAAAACAGAATTTAAGTACATTAAAACAATACATCTAGTGCAACAAAGATACTGTAGCACACTTTTTACTAAGACTATACGGTGGCGATAGAAGCAACTAGTAATTTAGTTAAATAATTCTATCAAATGACGATGGGAGACTCCTAAAATGTACATAGTATCTACTATGGGACACTTCAACATATCTTCAACTGAACCTTATCTATGCAATATAGCTGGAACAACTATACGAAAAAACTTGTAAAGATAATTGAGAAAGATCAATATTCACCATACAGCCATCTACAGAAAACTATATAATAATGAAAATCTTAGATGAAATAGAGTTCAGCGTAACCGAAAATAATGTTGGGGCCACCATGAAGAAAATAACTTTTCAAAACCTTATTATATTTATGTCAGAAATATATAATAAATATATATGTGTGCGCCGCCGGCCGGACTCGAACCGGCGACCCCCGGCTTGAGCTGGCTATTGCCAGTGTCTCCACTCCGGGATAGACCGGGTTAACAGCCCGGTGCTCCTCCAACTGAGCTACGGCGGCTTGGTTCTATATTGGTATTTATTGGTTTTGGTTGTTTATATAGTTTTTTGATTGTGTTTTTTGTTTTTTGGGGGATGATTGGGCTCGATAAGGCTGAGTCGGTGTT
>WAJV01000048.1 GCA_015523725.1 Candidatus Geothermarchaeota archaeon | reverse complement strand
TTCCTCGACATAGGATATAATAAAGTATTGAGGCCTGGAATGGTAGTAAGCGTTGAACCAGGAATATATGTTCCTAAACTAGGTGGTTTTAGACACTCGGATACGATACTAATTACAGAAGACGGATATGAAATATTAACACCATACCCAAAAGAATTGGAAGAACTAATAATAAGCCCGAAGTAAATGATGAAGTTAACGAACCAATTATATTGACCTATGTTAATTTCACAATAATAACTTGCTGATCAGCAAAGTTAAGAATAAGATTATCCAGCTCAAAATTAGCAATGTCTTCACCATTCTCTTCCCAAACGAAAACAACTCCATAATCAAGTATACTATCGATAATGCGAACATGAAGGAAATCGCATCACCATACGTAGCCGCATACCACATATGACCAGTGAAAACAGTTGTCTCGAGGATATATTCCACGGCATTCCTAAATAAATAGAAAATAAGATATAAGAAGTTGGCTGCTTGCTCAGGTGAAATCTGAGGATAAGGTAGCTGTATGTATACCAATAAAACCACCCATATAGACTATATCATAAAACATTATACTAACCCACCTTATTTATGATATCTTCCAAAGAAGAATTCCCCAATGTGCTTAAACCCAGATATACCTTAGTCAAAAAATCTTTATAAATATATACCTAAGAACTTCGATTTCGGAGGGCATTATTCCTAAAGTTTTTAATTTTTATCATTTAGCACCTCACCTTTTATGAAGAGCTTATCTTAATGTCTTTGTTAGTTGGGTTGCTTCTATGTGCATATGCTTCTTTGATAGTTTTATTAATTTCTCTATGAGGTTTAGTTGCCCCCCTCAGTTCCGCGTTTTATGTCTTCTATTATTTTATACATTTCTCTGTGCTGCCTCCTCAGATTCTCTACTAGTTTTTTATCTGTGGATCTGGGAATATCCTCTCCTCCTCCATCCTGTGATGCTCCCTCAGCATCCTCTCAATATTCTCGATGAATGGAACTATATATTTCTTATAATCTATTCCACCCTTCGAATATTCTTCATATACATGCTCCACATAGCCGATCATCACATCGTGAAGCCATCTATGTTCCTTCTTCATATAATTAATTGCATCCTCGGTCTCATCATTAAGGGTCAATTGAGTATTGATTCAGTATGCTCATGTAGATGTAATATCAAGAATACTAGATAGGTTTTTATATGGATAGGGTATTAAACTTATATATGGTGAATTAAATGAAAATGGATGATATTATCATAATGGATAATCAGGGAAGGGTGGTTATCCCATCATTTATACGTAAAAGACTGAAAACCAATCTATTTATAATCAGCATAAAGGGGGATGAGATCAGACTTAAACCGGTAGTAATGGCTACCCTGCTAGATTATATAGATAAAATAGAGGTGGATGTCGATGACTTCACAGATACACATAAGTTGAGGCAAGCTGCGTGGGAGGAGTAGATTATGAGGTTTCTAGACTCAAGCGTATTCCTACACGCATATCTAAGAAAGAAAGGTGCAGTGACACCTAAAGAAAGGGAGATTAAGAGAAGGGCGAAAGAGATACTTTCTGAGATCGAGGCAGGTGAGCAGGTATTGACAACTGTAATCCATATATCAGAGATAACCAACATAATTGAGGCGAGATTGGGTCTTGAAGCAAGTTTGAGACTACTTGCTAGAATATTATCACTAAAGAATATTAAGGTATTTGAAGTGGATGAAGATGATTATAAAAAAGCGATAGTGATAGCCGATAGATTTTACATAAGCCTAAATGACGCCATAGCATACATAAAAATGCGGGAGAATAACATCAATGAGATATATACATTCGATAAACACTTCAGAAATATTCCAGATATTCAAGTAATCCCATAGCTGAATCTAGATACATAGAGAATGAATAGAATCAAATGTTCAAACAGGTAGAGTTATAATTAAGAAACATAGAAATTAATTATGATGAAGAGGGGTTTCAGCCTAAAGTTTATCTTAATATCATTAATTAGCATAGCCCTAATAACTGGATCCATAACTCTCCAAAATATCATAAACACTAATGATGCAAAAGAGACCAGTTATATGATAAACACCTATATAGGAAATGGACCTGCGATATACGCTAAGGTCTCCTTTAACCCAATCCATGGATTCATAATAGCTTTAAAGGTTAGAGACGGTGACCTACCAACATATGAATTTGTGATACCACCAAACTCAACAGGTATATTGGCGGTTAATTATTACTCCGATATGAATGATTTAACTTCAAGAGAACTAGGGGTGATTGGTGGGATTAATCCCCTAAAAATAGATATACAGAAGAATAAATTTGATAGATATATTTTTGATGTAAAGATAATGGTATTAAACTACACTATTGAAAATATACATAACGTAACAGTCTATTATCTGATTGATACACATAAATTGGACAAAGGCGTCTATCTCCTACCATTCCCATCAACCATGTTCCAAGCAATACTTGTAGTAGGAGAGCAACCATACTTAGGAAGCTTCCCATGGGACAATAAAATATACATGTAAAACTAAAAGACATATGATTTATTGCTCAAGACCTAGCTCTATATTCAATACTCCTATGAAGCCCCTATTCGCCTCTAATCCGCAGTTTAGTCATTCTTTAAATAGTTTCAATTATTTAATTTTAGGATATAGCAGGTGCCTATATGGAGTTATTTGAGGAGTTGAATGAGGAGATTAAGGCAGTATATGGCATAGATATAATATCAATAATTAATCAAGTCCTTGTGGAGTTGAAGGATACAACCATCATGTATGCAGAAAACATAATTAAGGAAGAGGGATTAGACAGGTTCTCAGAAACAGTGCCAGAACACTCATCACTGATATCCTCATCTATATTACTAGGATTATTGAATTTAATACTACTTAGAAATAAGAAAGGCTATGAAGAGATAATTAGAGATATGTTCAGGGTCGCAAAAAAGGACCTCGATGAAAACAGGGTCGGCGCTGGCTCAGTATCCCTCATGACCGCATTGGGAGGAAAAATTTGCTTAACAATCATTAAAGCTATCGGAGATAATGAGAGAGGATGGATGGTTGCCTTAATTGCATGTAAAATAGCAGGGTTATATAGTGCATATCAACTAAAAAGCCTCGTATCCTCATTAAAGAATTAACTATATAAAACACAATACCTAATTCAAAAATACTAAATAGAATATAGAAAACAACTTCTACGGGTTGGTCGATTAAAACCATGGACCACCCATGGAAGACACAGATGAAGAGAGGAGGACTTCGTGCCACATATCACCATTCCATACATACAACTTAGCTCGTCATATTATATATCAATACCATCGTCTAACAACAATTAATACATAAGACGTAGAGCATGACCATAGAGATTTACCTCGTGAACAGGAGCATGAAAGGGTTCATGTTCGGCGTTAAAGGCTGTTTTTGATGATGCTGTAGAGGTTTTCTTATGTTTAGGGTTAACATAAGCGCGTTAGAGTTCCCATGTAATATTGCAAATATAGTATTGCCAGCGAATATCAATAAAACATCTATAGTATAACCTAGGCGTTATCTACACCACATAGTAAGACCCTCCTCAGAAAGGAATACAAATGATTCACCGCAAAGCCCGAAAATATCAATCTCATTGATTATTTAGAGCTGAGCTCCAAATCGGAGTGGTCCTCGACCTCCTTAATCATCTCAATAACCTTCCTGATCTCCTCCGACTCTTCTTCAACACTCAAATAAGGAATATATATGTTTCTATCCACGGCCAAACACACCTTTCCATTCTTTAAAAACTCGAACAACAATCTATGCATTCCCCTCCTATCAAAGTTTACGATGAAAGTATATATAGCGACCTCACCAAATGGAACATCAATCCTATCAAAATATACGATGTCATCATTATCAAGAGTAATCTTAAGGTCATATTCCCCGGCTCCATCCTCAGCCCAAGATTGAACTACAATATTGAATCTCTGAACAGGTTTAAAAGGTTCAGCGTAATAAGGAAAGGACAGATAACTAATCAACTTATGGAAATTCTGGAAACATGGAATATAGATTCCAATCCTATCCATATATTTTTCCCTAATAACAACAATATTTTTAATGACATCCATACTCAAGCTATCATTGACCTTGCCAATATACTCATATAATTTCTCTAATACCTGTATTCCATCCAACTCTTCTATATAAGACTTTTCCAAGAAGGGCAAATTTAAAACAACAGTTATATAATACATCCTGTATAATGAGGGATGAATATGACAGTCAAGAAGATCTCCAAGATTTTTTATATCATATTCATCGAGATTATAAAAGGAGAAGACTTTCTTCTCAAAACTGATATCCACATCTTCAAGTAAATACCCTATTTTAATGTCATATTCATTAACCGAATAAAAAGGATAGGGATGATATATAGAAACAATCATATCATTCTCATCCTCACTGCCTAAGAAATATCTTTTCAAGAACTTTCTATACTCACCATCCTCCTTTACATAACTATCGAAATATCGTTTCACATAAAACAGAATTTTAGACTCCATCTCCCCACATAATCATAAAAAAGGGGAACTGCCTATCTATGTTATGTATCCTATAACAGGCTTCCAAGGTCACTAACAAATTATGAATTTACTAGAAGCCAATACCCCGAAATTAGCTCCAAGGTAACATCAAAAAATATTAATAATGTAATAGTATCATATGGATATACACGGGGATTATCGGGGCAAGGGTGAAGGATATTAAACTTATAATTTTACTTTTACTGCCCCTTGTTTCCCGGCTATTTGTATGACGTCTTCTTCTCGTATTCTCTTAACATCATTAATATATACCCTTCAGATCATATTAATCCATACATTATCTAAGTCTATATCAATCTTACCCTAATTTTGATCTTATATCCTCGGGTATTGGATTCTCATATACTAGTCCATACTTCTTACATAATTTCTCAATATGTTTATCATTTGACACCACTATGGGAATATTATTCTCCATAGCAGTAGCTACTAAGATGGCGTCACCCAATGGTATATTCTCATCGATGGCTATCTTAAATCCAGCCTCAGATACAGGAATAAGATTAAGGCTTTCAGCCACTAGCCCCACCTTTCGAGCCACAGATGACCTGGGTCGAATTTTATAATGCCAAAACAAGGTGTTATACGTTTCTAAGAGGGTTGTGGCTGTAATATAAATCTCTAGTTCTCCTCTCAATCCCTTTACAATTAAAGGTTTAGCATATTGGGAAGCTATGTGATTATCAAGGAGCGCATAACACAGAATGTCTGCGTCAACTATCCTCACTCTTTATAACCTCCATACCTATGCTTACCCTCCTCAGCCCCAAGATTTTTAAGTTCATCTTCAACAATGAGCTTAATATTATGGAATTCATTAAGAATATCCTTCCTCTCCCGCTTCCTCAGAATAATATCTGAACCTCTTCGCTCAACAATCAGTTCATCCCTGGGCTTCAACCCCTTCCTAAATCTCTTAGGGATCACTACCCTCCACCGTTCATCTATTTTTACTTTTTCTCCCACACCCACTCCCCAACCCATATAGATGCAACAAAAATATTTAAGCATATATCTCCGCACATCCTAATGTATACAGAAAGAGTGTTGGAGAGCTGTTTTTCTAAAACTTCTTATAGGCTTTTTTCCTATGTTCAACCGCAACCACATATACAATATGTTTACCCCCGTCTAAGACCATGATAATTCTATATCTTACTGCCCGTAGAGAGTGAAATGGTAAACCTCTTAACTTTTTAACATACCTAAACGGATCCTCCACAATATCCTCCATCTTCTCAAGAATCCTCTTAGCATCTTCCTTACCAATCCTTTTTAAGCTATTAAGAGCAGCCCTTGTCCATAGGACTCTATACTTCATAGGCCCAGCTCTCTCTCAACCTCTTCAGTGGTATAAACCCTACCCTCTTTAATATCCTTAATAGCCTCCTCTATCTTCCTCAGAACTTCAGGGGACAAAGGATCATCATCAACCTTACTCATAACCAACCGTCTAATAACTGAGGAGTAGGGCTCCCTCTCATGGATCTTCAACTCATCCAACAACTTCTTCAACTCAACATCAATCTGAATAGTCGTCTTCATATATTATAATTTGTTATAATAACTTATAAGGAATTATAGCATTCTATATCATAAAGAAATAAGAGATTAAGGTAGCCTGATGAAGCTGGATAAAAAACATGAATAGAACCTAAACATCATAAGCTTCTTCTGGCACCAACTTCCCAAAATCTCTCACAATTAATATGAGATTGGCTCTCTCCTTAGTTGAGTCTTCTCTATCTTCTCTTTCTTAAGTTCGCTATAATTT
>WAJV01000047.1 GCA_015523725.1 Candidatus Geothermarchaeota archaeon | reverse complement strand
TTACTATTTATACCATTCAAAAATATTATTCAATAAATTTCTTGGCTAGTTTATTTACTGTTCTTTAAATGGTTTATTATATCGGCCTTGGTGACTATGCCGACTACTTTTCCTTTTCTACTGGTTAGTATGGCTGATGTATATTCGAATAGTGAGAGCACTGATTTAATTGGTGTGTCTTCACTTACTATTGGGAATGCTTCATCCATATGTTCCTCCACGTTGGATAGGTATATTTCCCTTGCTCTTCCGGCCTTGGCGATCTTCATCAATATTGTTGACTCACTTATGCTGCCTATGTATTTATCCCCCTCTTTGACTGGTAGTTGGGAGTAGCCGTGTCTCCACATTAATTCGACTGCATCTAAAACCTTATCTTTGGGATGTACGCATACGAGGTTGGTTACATGTATATTCTTCAGGGGTATGTCGAGTCCTTTATCACTATTCATTACACCCTGCTCTAGGTTAAGTAGATAGTTGAATATCTCCCTTACCCTCTCATAAGAGGGGCTTATAGCTCCTTTCTCTATCTTCGCTATATATGATTGTGTTACTCCTAGGGCTTTGGCCAGCTCATGCTGTGTTATGCCTAGTCTACGTCTTAAAAGGGCTATCTCACTTAGTTCCGGTAAGTAAATATTCTTACTGGTAATCATGGTATAAATATTATTACCCACAGTAATTTAAAACAATTAAACTATATTTCCGATGATAACCCTGTCTAAATCAGGTTCATTAATCAGGTATTATTTTAATTATCCTAATTATAAATTATTTTATTTTGGTATGATTGGTTTATTAGAGTTAGCATTCATAGTATTTCTATTGGGGTTCTTATTCGGCTTCTTCAAGACAAGGAGTTTTGTCATCGGGTTTTTAGCTGGGGTGGCGTCACTCATATTAGCTCCAGTCATATTATTCGTCCTGAGTATATTTATTGTGCTTGTGTTTATTGGTTTAATTTTATTGATTATTGTTTTGGGAATCTTATTCTTGAAAACCATTTTCTAGGGTGTTTGATTAGGCTATCCTCCTTCCAAACCCTTTCTTGGTGGGGCTATTATCATATACCTCCTCTACATGGAAAATATATACTGGCCTAAAACCCCTATTCTCTGGGGGTGTATAGTGATATGCGTCATGGACTAGATTTACTAGCCTATGGTAATCGTCATCTAGGTGTATAGATATTCTTCCCTTTAATTCATAGCTGATTGATGGGGGTTGGAAGAATACTAGTGAGGCTGTATCCGAGTGCTGTAGTATTCTCCATGTATGCTTCGATGAGTGAGGCAGTCGGGCGGCGAGTTCTATCGTAGCTAGCTTCTCAAAATCTATTTTGTCTGCTGCATCCTCTTCATCCAAATATATGTATTTTAGCAATAGTTTGGCTCCCCGTTTACTATGGTTCCTCCGCAATCTACGGATGTATTCTTCGTCATCTTGGTGTTCAAAATATTCTTCATCACTCTTCCATATGTGTTCCTCGAATATCTTGATTAAATTCTTCATATGTTCTTTCTTTGGAATATAACCGATTCCAACCACTTTCCCATTGACCTCTATCGAGCCTTTCTCCGTTAGGCATGCAGTACATAGTACTGGATTGTGTCGAGTGAATTCTATGTAGAATCTATACGGATCCATATGTTCGTTTGACAACATTTTCTGGAGCATTTTTCTTCTACCATAGTAGTTCCATTTTAAGAATTCACTTGGGAGTAGGGTCAATGATATGCACCCATTATTATAGATATTTATTTATGATGGAAATATCTTCATAATTATTAAACTATATTTATTTAATTATGATGCCGGTGGGTAGAAAATTTTTTAGCACAATAATTTAAAATATTTTTATGTTATGTCGGTGAGGCTATATCCATATTTTTCCACTGTTATGCTGGTCTTGTTATTGATATCTACATTCAGCCCGTGGATTGTGGTAGGCGATTTTAATTATAGATTGAGTGACATATTATTCAATCCATATATTATGAGGGATGTGATTAACTTCTTAATGGGTGGCGCATCTATATTCCATGATCCCAATATGAGGTTATCCGCATATATATTCAGTGCATCAGCATTGGTATATTTGGTCAGTTTGGTGTTGACTGCGTTAAGTATAAGGTTTAGGCGTGTAGTTATCTTTGCTGTTGCCCTATCAATAGTTTCTGTATTCATATTTAGTCTGGGTTTTAATAGATTCATTTATTCAGTTAGTAGTTATTTGGTCTCCTTCACCTCACCGAATAGGTTGGTTGTGGATTATGGTGTTGGGGTTTATATTGCATTGATAGCCGGGGGAGTTGGAATTATAAGTTTCCTGATGCCATATAAGGATACTGACTGAGGGTATTTTATTCTCGTAATTAGATGTTTAATTATTTTAATATATTTGTTATATGTTATACTTCT
>WAJV01000046.1 GCA_015523725.1 Candidatus Geothermarchaeota archaeon | reverse complement strand
TAGTAGAATACAACGATCACTACTCTATATTGACATCCCACGAAGACCTTGACAAAGCAGTAGAATATGCTACATATGAAGCAGTAAAAACAATAATGAACTCAACTGGATGGAGCTTTGAAGAAGCATATATATTTAGTAGCTTAGGCATAGACATTAGAATTAACCAAGTAGTAGACCCTAAAAAAGGTGTAAGAGCTGTTATACCTAAAACACTAGCCACTATTGATGATTTCCTTAGATAAGTGCTTAACCTAATATATTTTTATATAATAAAGAATTTTATTAGAACAACCTTATCCAGTAGATATATTTTAATATAACATTATTAATATATATAATATTTATATTCTATGCAAAGGTGTTTACATGGGGTCTGAGGTATTTGTTAGGAAAGCATCAGGACTGGTTAGAAACATCTCTGCATGGGACGCCATGATATTCAATATAATGGTTATGGCTCCAATGGCCATACTAGTATACGGTGTATGGGCATCAGTAATATATCCGGGAGCCGACTTACCAGCAACCGCTTTACTAGCAATACCTATAAGTATAGTGGTTGGACTATTCTACGCGATTTTCTCTTTAGCTATGCCTAGAAGTGGAGGCGATTATGTATGGGTAAGCAGAATACTACACCCAGCCATAGGATTCTCAATCAACTTCTTCCTCTTCATGGTTATTATGAGTGTGGCAGGATCATATATACCCTGGTTCACCCAATGGGCTCTAGCATCCATATTAGAGGTCAACGGCTTCACTGGACTCGCCTCATTCGTATCATCGAATGAATTCACCTTCCTATTCGCAGTCATATTCTATCTTTTCTGCGCCGCCGTGATATCAAGGGGGGCTAAAGTTACAAATACAGTATTATGGTTATTCTTCGCACTAGTATGCTTTGGGTTAATAATCTACGCCGCATCACTACTTTCTGTTGGTGCAAACGGATTCGCCACAAAATTCACTCAACAAACAGGTATGGATTATAATCAAGTCATTGCAAAAGCCATCGAAAATGGATATCCAGAACAATTTACATTAAGTGCTACATTACTTGGACTAACATTTACCTATATAAACTTTCTAGGATTCAACTTCTCAATATATTTGTCTGGAGAGATGAAGCAGGTCCAAAAATCCCAATTCATAGCTATCATTGGAGCAGTCATCGTCTTCGGTTTAATAGATTGGCTAGCATATTGGGTATCCTACCAAGGGATGGGCGGCCAATTTCTAGGTGCATTATCCTATCTTTACGCCATTGGAAGCGAATATTATAAACTGACATTCGACCCATACTTCATGTTTCTATTCAGATTTGTAACAAATCCACTGATATACACTCTATTCATGATAGGATGGTCCGCAATGGTCCTAGGTGCTATACTAACCTATGTAGCAACAAGTGTGAGACTCGTATTCGCTTGGGCTTTCGATAGAGTGGTTCCATCCGCATTATCCAAAGTGGATTATAGATATAATACACCATATTTAGCCCTGATATTCGTAACCATTGTTGCAATAATATTCCAAGCACTATGGATATGGACACCTCTACTTACATACTTTGCATACATAGTATTCGGATGGATGATAATGCAGATAATAACATCAACTGCAGCAATAGTCTTTCCATTTAGAAGACGAGATATCTGGGAAAGATCTCCAGACATTGTAAAGAAAAAGGTAGCCGGTGTACCAATCTTAGCAATATTAGCAGTAATATCAATAGTCTTATCCGCATGGTTAGGATATGCAAGCATATCACCAGCCTTCGTAGGTGAATTAGACCCATCCATAATGGCATTCACAATAGGACTATTCCTAATAGGATTTGTAATCTACGAAGTCTCAGCCATATACCATAGACGAGTGGGAATACCGCTAGAACTAACATTTAAAGAGATACCGCCAGAATAAATTACTAAGAAAGATGAGTAGAATAAGAATATTCTTCGCAACCGACATACATGGATCAACCCTATGCTTCAAAAAATTCATTAACTCAGCTAAATTCTATAAAGCCGATATTATAATAATGGGTGGAGATATAACAGGAAAGTTCATCATCCCAATAATAAAGAAGAATAATTACTACGAATACACATATCTAGGAACAAATTATAAGTTCACAGATAATGATGAATTGAATAAACATATAAAGAGGATAAGAGAAGGCGGATATTACACAGCCATACTTGATGAAGATGAATGGATAGAGGCCCAAAATAATAAAGATAAATTGAACAATATTTTTGAAAAAGTGATCGGAGAGACCCTAAGTGAATGGATAAATTACGCCGATAATAAATTACGTAAAAGCAATGTAAAATGCTTTATCCAACCTGGTAATGATGATGACTATATAGTGGACAAGATATTAGAAGAGGCAGAGACTATTATAAACCCTAACGAAAAAGTAGTTGAAGTAGGAGAGAATTTACAAATGGTTAGTTTAGGATACTCAAATATAACGCCCTGGCGCTGTCCAAGAGATATCACCGAGGAGGAATTAAACAAAAAGATAGAAACTTTGATGAAAAATGTTAATGAGGGCGCAGACATTATCTTCAATATACATGTACCACCTTATGGAACTGGTATAGATGAAGCCCCCGAACTCGATGAAAACATGAGGCCCAAGATGGGGCCCGGAGGAGTAATTATAACTAAGCCAGTTGGAAGCATATCAGTTAGAGAAGCTATCCTTAAACATCAACCGATACTCGGCCTGCACGGTCATATACATGAAGCGAGGGGATTCGCGAAACTAGGTAGAACACTCTGTCTGAATCCGGGCAGTGAATACCAAGAAGGGATACTGAGAGGTGTATTAATACAGTTAAAAGACAATAGAATTAGAGACTATTTATTTACATCTGGATAATATATTCAACGCCAAAGCTCCTCAACATCCCTCCACCACTTTTTATTAACACCAATCTTAGCCCTCTTCAACCACTTCTTCGACTTAGGTGATTTATCTATATACTCCAATAACTCCTTAACCTTCTTCCTAACATCCACCAAATCTGATTGTGAGATTAGATTCTGAGAAAAATATTTCTCTGCAAATGATAATACTTTCCTCAAATTATTCGTAGCATCATACCAAAATCCCCAATCATCACACAATATTTTAGATATGTATACGATATTAATTGATTCACGCTCATCATTATATGCAAAATCATGACCCCTGAATAATACAATCAAATCCTTAATATCCTTCTCATTAATCTCATGTATCTGAAGCTTCTCCAACACCAAGTCGGTCAAGCTTATAGTGGGATAATCCAACTCCAACCTACCCTTCCCCGGCTTACTGCCAAATAACACATCATGACTGAATCTAAGCCTATCTAGGAAAATATCCACATAATATAGACCATCGCTATGTCTATAAATCAGACGCTCTTTTCCAAACATCATCAAGAACTGTCTATTAACAAGGAAACCAAGATCCTGCTCAAAAAATTTCCTAATACTTCCTCTTTGAGAAGAATAACCAATTAAATCTATATCAGTGAAAGAAGCTTCAGCCTCACCTAACCTCTTTAACCTCATATGTAGATCCATATACTCATCAGAGTGTATTCTAACAGCTAATGCACCAAGTATCCTCAAGACAACGCCTCTCTTATTAGCTTCCTCAACAAGTTTAATAGCCTCCTCAATAACCTCAGAGTCACTCAAAGATGTAGACGGCATAAAATTAACCTATTCAATAAACTAGTATAAATTAGTTTTGGGTAAAGAAAATTGTACATTCACAGAAAATATCTAGAATAAATTAGAAAATAAATAAAAGGAAAATAGATATCAACTTACCTTCACAAGCTTGACCTTAGTATCGTAGAATGATGCACTGCCTCCTATAGGATCTGTTAAACATACATTCTTGAGAACGGGGTCTCTCCTCATGACTGCATTGGGGCAGAGACCCAATCCTCTCCTATAATCACCCTTGATTACTACACCATCGACTTCAACGTCTCCAGCTCCATATGCAT
>WAJV01000045.1 GCA_015523725.1 Candidatus Geothermarchaeota archaeon | reverse complement strand
ATTTTTTTGGAGTTCTTTGGATGTTAGTGGTATTATTTGGTATCCTGGAGGAAGGTCTATTTTTTGAGGCTTTGCAGGAGGTATCCTTTGAGGTTGGTTATGAGCAGTATGTCTATTTCGCTCCATTTGTTGAAGTCTCCCATAGCGTATGAGCCTATTAGGATTATGGTTGCCTTGAATTTTTAGGGTTTTCGCCTATTCAGTGGCTTCTTTAATTATATTGTCTCTTATTCTCCTCCTCTCTAAGGGTTCTCATGTCTTCACATCCAATCCACAGGCCCTTTAATACTTCATAAGTATAATGGAAAGCATATATGCTGATGTGGTATTAGATTAGGGATGGGATTAGGTTTGCCTGGGGGTGAGTAATTGTCTGCTGCATCAAGAATTAGGGAATTAAAGTATCTTGAACTAGTTTCCACTATTTAAGGCCAAATCAAAATATCATTCTTTTAACTATTTTATGTTAAAATATATATTTTTTAATGCCGTTTTTATCTAACATCAATATAAATCATTAGTATTTATTAGAATAGTCTCTTGTATATCCAGTTGTCAAGGGGTGGATATAATTTTGAGAGCCATCCCACTCATGCTATCTATATTCCTATCATTATTATTGGTAACATCCTTATATACTGTATCTCCCACGGTCGCCGGCTCATGGAACAGTGGGCATATCTTAGAACCCCTCTGGACAGGTCTAACGAGTGGTAATATCAGAGACGTATATATCAATTCTAACAATTCAGTGGCCGTAGTAACCACAGCCAACAAAATATTTGTCTATGACGAGAATGGAACGTCTCTTTGGAATGCTACACCCGGGTTTATAAAACATGTTGTGGGATGGGGGACGAGTGGTCTTTTTGGAGTCATAATCGATGATAGTAATGATAAGGCCATCGCATATGATGCTCATGGAGACATCGCCTTCACCATAGGCTGGGGAGATGACTTATGGGAGTTTAAGGCCTTGGCATGGGGAGATAGTACCTTGGTGGTGGTGGCCGAATATCTGCAGTGGGTAGAGATACCGGAGAATAATGGCTACACCCTTAGGAGCCTATGGAATACAACACTTGAGATATACAACCTCACCGGTGGACTAGTAGGCATAGTAACCCTAAATACATCAGAATCCTCCTATTACTCCGTCTATGACTTGGAGACTAGAGGTGATTTAATAGCTATCGCGGCTACAGACGGAGTCTATGTCTATAACACCACTGGACATCGAATATACCAATATATACCTGGCCACGTGATTGAAGACGCGTCTCTAGGATGGGTGGATCCGGGGACCCTAGTAGCATATCTATCCGAGGATATAGATGGGTCGTATACATATAAAGTTTATATAATTGACCTACAATCCAATGCCACTCACTACTTTAATGTAAGGCGGTCGGCAGACGATTTCTCTGTAGACCCTAGTGGTTTAATCGCCGTAATGGACATCTATGAGGTTGATGTATACGATTTATCGGGAAACTTGTTATGGAGCCTAAGTGGAGCGAAAAAACAATTTGATGATATAGAGTGGAGTGGCGACGGCAGATTAGGAGTGAGTTGGGTGGGGGAGAAGCTTTATGGGGTTGAGGCTGGTGGAACGACATTTTACAAGGCTGTCAAGGTTAGCATATATAATAGATATGGGACTCTATTGTGGGAAGATGTGGACTGGCACCTAAGATGGGGGAACAATACTTTAGCCACATGGCATGACGATAAATTAACCCTCTATAATAATAACTATATTAAGGCTTGGGAGAAGAGCTTCTACGACAATGTATATAGGGTATCATGGGGCGATGGATTGCTGTGTGTAGCGCCTGATTGGGTTAAAAGCCCAACGGGAGGAGAGACATTTTACATTTATAACCTAAGTGGATATCTGATGCCGATACCAGACTATAATCTAAGGAGCTTCGTAGACGCATTCCTAACAGATAACTACCTAGTTGTCACTGGCTATGAGGGACAGACATCCCGCCTCCTACTCTACGATCTTAACTACACACTACTCATGAATAAATCTTATTACTATAGTGGTAATGTCTATATCCCTAAAGCAGAAATCATTAATGATAGCATCCTAGTTGTAGGCAATGTATATTCCAATGCCTCAGCATACTTAGAGTATTATAATATATCCAGCGGTAGCTTAATAAAAAGTCTATATTTAGGTAGGTATATCTGGGTCAAATCAGTTAAGAGAGTAGGTGGGAACTGGATAGTATATGAGACAAATGCATCTATAGGGCTTGTGAACGATAATTATGAAATAGTTTTCGAGAGAAGCCTAAAGCCATGGTATGACTATAATGGCATCGATTTAGTTGGAGGAGATAAAATAGCCGCCTTAATAGATGGAGACCTAATGGTATATGATCTGAATGGAAATTCACTATGGAACTATACCTACCAAATAGACTATATAAGCGGGTCAAATAAAGGACTACTAGCAGCAGCCAACTACAAAAAATTAATAATATTCGACTCAAATGGAGATGTTCTGTGGAAGAAGTGGTTCGAGCATAAGATAACCTTCCTTAAATGGTTTGGAGAATACCTAGCTACCGGAATAGAGAACGGCACTCTATATTTATTCCGATTAGATGGCTCAATAGAATATATAATGCATACAACCTCAGCAATCAACACCATGGCATGGAGCATTGACAATTATATAGCGGTTGGTGGCTCTGGAGGAGTATATGTATATAAATATGTTACCAGACCCAGAAAACTAATAATAAATCTTCCAGACAGATTCTTCTATGTCTATGTAAATGGCACGAGATACTATGGTCCACACATCGAACTAGAACTACCACCAGGAACATATCTAATAGAGACGCCTCAAATGGTTGAGCATGGATATATCAGATACGGGTTCCAAGGCTGGGAAGACGGGATTACATCTCCATCAAGGATAATAAACTTAACTCAAGACACAGTTCTCAACGCTACATATATCGAGACGCAATACTATGTTAATGTGTATTCCAAATATGGTAATGTAACTGGAGAGGGATGGTATAATAAGGGTGAATCAGCATCCATAAGCATATCCCCAACATCAATAGACTTTGGAAATAACACAAGGGTGTTATTTGATAAATGGAGCACAGGTGATAAAAGCAGTTCCATAAATATAATTGTTGACAAACCAATGAATATAACGGCATATTGGATAATCCAATACTATGTCTCAATAACCTCTAAATACGGAGATGTAAGCGGGGGAGGGTGGTATAATAAGGGAGAAACCGCATCAATAAGTGTCTCACCAACAAATATAGATCTAGGAAACAGTACAAGGGTATTATTTAAAGAATGGAGCACGGGTGATACAGATCCATCAATAAACATTTTAGTGGATGGCCCAATCAGAATAACTGCCGACTGGACAATACAGTATTATATATCGGTAACCTCCAGATATGGGGAGGTTAGCGGGGAAGGATGGTACGACAAGGGATCGACAGCATCAATAAGCATAACTCCAGCTGAGATAGATTTTGGGAATAAGACCCGAGTGGTTTTCACTGGATGGAGCACAGGTGAAGATAGAACCACATTCACAGTAAAGGTAAATGGCCCAATGTCTATCGAGGCCCGATGGAATATCCAATATTATGTATCAGTATCAACGGATTACGCGGAGGCCAGCGGAGAAGGATGGTACGATAAGGGAGGCAAAGCCACAATATCTATCTCCCAGACAGAAGCATCATCAAATGGAAAGCATTATAAATTTATTGGATGGTACATCGAGCAAGAAGAAGTCTCAAAGGATGCCCAATTCACATTAACAGTTGATAAGCCACTAACCATACACGCCAAATGGGTTGAAGTCACTCCAAGTGGATTCAACTATTGGTTGCTTCTAATAATCCTACTAATAATCTTAGCGGCAATAGCCTACTATCTATACCGGCGGCGTAGGCGGAAATAAAGCTAAAAACACTCTACTTTTTATCCTCAAACAAATTAACTATATTATGTGCACAGGGTATACTACCAGCATCTTTAAGCATCTACCTACTAAGATATAATATCCCTCTAAAATACACATTCATGTCCCTTATAACCTACATCATAATCCTAACAAACGTAGTCACAACAATAGGAACATGGATATACTATAGAATAAGAACTTCCACCTAACTATGCCAACACAAACATAGATAGGCCTCCACCTTCTCAACTAAAATCCCCTCCACAGGCAGGGTATATATAGATGGTTAACTTGGTTTATATCTCATTGATTCCTAAGTAATTTTGTCATATTTTCATTGTTTAGAAATAACATTTTATTAATATAATCATCCATTAGAGCCGTGTATAGTTTATGTGTAAGGACTCTATAAGAAGATGGTTACATATTATTTGATGTGAAGTGTTTATTATATTAGTCGACTTCTGTGGTTTAATATGACCATAGATATTAATGGGTTGTTTGGTAAATATGTTGACTTCATACCTAGATATAGAGAGTTTGTAAGCTGTTTAGATAGTGGTTTGGCCAGGGTTCTTAGGGTTAATCTTTTTAGAATGAAAGTGGAGAAGGTTGTTAAGCGGCTTTCTAGATATGGTATTGTGGTTGAGGGGATTGGTTGGTATCCCGGTGCTTTGCTTGTGAAGTATGGTATAGATGTTGCTTCCCGCTGTCTCGAGCATTATCTCGGCTTTTATTATATTATGGACTTGGTTAGTTTGGTGCCTCCCTATCTAATATTGAAGGAGGGGGGAGAGGAGGTTCTGTTGGATGTGGCTGCCGCACCCGGAGGTAAAGCGCTTGCCCTAGCAGATGGAATGGTTGGGCGTGGATTGGTGGTGGCTAATGAGCCTAATAGGGAGAGGTTTAATGCCTTAGCATCTAATGTTGATAGAATGGGTTATCCTAATGTTTTGTTGTTGAGGGTGGATGCTAGAAGGTTACCTCGTCTTCCAGGGGTTTCTATGGTCTTGTTCGATGCTCCCTGTTCGACAGAGATCCATTTTGATAGGATTCGTGATATTGGGCCTTATCTGGATGGCTCTATTTATAGGCGTTATTCCCGTCTCCAGATAGAGATCCTAGGGAGACTTTATGAGGTCTTGGATCCAGGGACGCCGGTCTACTATACTGTTTGTACTTTGAATCCGATGGAGTGTGAGTATGTTGTCTCTCAATCGCTTAGGATTGGTTATGAGGTTGAAGAGATTAAGGATATTCCATTAGAGTATTGCCGTGGCGTAGAGAAGTGGGGTGGATTTGATTTTAGTGATGTGGCTCACTACTGTGTTAGGATATACCCTCATTTAAATGAGGGGTATGGCTGTAATATAGGGTTCTCTTTTCTTTGTAAGTTGGTTAGGTGATGCGGCGTGGAATATAGGATTGCACGTAGAATCCCTGATGAAGCGGCGAGATTCCTTAGAGAGACATACTCCATGGACTTGAGACCCTTATCGAAGGGATATATTTATTTATATTTGATGGGGGAGAGGGGTTTAAGGGATGTCTGGATGATAAGTAGCCACCCTATGCTAGATAAATTAGATTTAAAATTATTTAAGCGGGTGGGGTTCAGGATGCTTAGGCTCGATGGCAAATACCTAATACCATCCAACACATTTATACAAGTATTTGGAGGATATATAGATAGCAATATCGTCATTATTAATGATAAAAAGCTTCTTAAAAGGCTGCTCCAACAAACTTATATTATATTAGGGAGGGATTTAAGTAGTATTGAAGAGATAAGACATACCGATTATCCCTATAAAGTCTTAAAATATAATGATGTGTTAGTGGGGATTGTAAAGAAACATGAGAAGGGATACATATCACTACTTCCAAAAAAATATAGTGATGTGAATATACTATAATATGCAGTTATTTTTAGTTGTTTTTATATGATATGTCATTAGAGCTAATTCTATTTTATTTTGGATTGTGGATGTTCTACACTTAGAGTTATTTATTAATTCTTGAAATATTTTTCGTGAAAATGAGATTAAGCATCCTTCATTTTGCAATAATATCATTGATCATAGGCCTACTGATAGGAACATCTATATATAAGAATGAGGTATTGCCGGTGGAACATGAACCCAACATAAAAATAGGAGTAATTCTACTTTACTGCAAGATATATAACACATCATTCTCTTCTCTCCAGAATAATTTGGCGTCATATATAGTGGTACTTAATATAACAAATCTAGGGAATAAGGCAATCAAATTATATTCAATAAGGGTAATTGCTGGAGAGGGAATAACTAAATATGAGACCACAACCAATGGATATATAGTTAATATGCCAATATTTGGTAAAACAATACATTTTCATAAAATGGATATATCATCTTATATACCGTCTAGAAAAAGTAAATACATATCTATTAATGGAGTAGCCGCTGGAATAAATTCCAAAGAATTACCCATGAATTTAAGTATACTGATAACTGTCTCAAGCTATAGTGAAGCAAATTATTTGTATCAAGAAACCACTGTTATTAAAATCCCATTAAATAAATCATCATCGAATGAATACTACTATTCAGATATACCTAAAAACACCTTTATCCAGTATGATGAGGATGGCGAAATAGAGTGGATTCAGGTTGGAGGTTAAATATTTATGGAAAGAGATAACGATATACGATTATCAGAGACTGCTTTAAGGATATATGTATATTTACTTGGTAAAAAAAGGCCTGTAGGGCCGAGACAAATTTTTAAGGATATGAATTTGAGCAGCCCAAGCGTAGCATATTATCACTTAGAGAGACTTAGACAACAAGGGCTTCTAAAGAAAACAACAGATGGATATGTAATTACTCAAAAGATTAATATAGAGGGTTTTATTTACATTGGCAAAAAAGTCATACCTAGATTAATGATATACTCAATGTTCCTACTCGGTTTGTTCATAATAGAGATACTTGTTTTATACTATCGCATTAAAGCGGGAGCAAACATTAATATCGATTTTATTGTTTTAATAATTATAACATCGCTCTCATCTCTCTTAATGCTTGTCGAGGGAATATTGATGTATCTTAAAGTGTATAAATAATACTATACAGTAGTATCCACGGCTTTCATGGAGATTACCAAACCCTCGTCCCCACCGGCACCTCATCATCCACTGGGATTAAGTATACTCTACCATCTTCCTTCTCTGCGACTAGGAGCATGGCCTCACTTACTATACCCCTTATCCCCCGTTCCTTAAGGTTGGTGACGAATATGAATTTCTTACCTTGGAGGAGCAAAGGATCTATTTGGTCAGCTATACCAGTAACCACCGTTTTCTTAGACTCCCCGAGATCTACAGTCATTTTAATGAGTTTTCTCGTTCCAGGAACCCGTTCCGCCTCCAAGACCTTGCCTACACGCATATCGAATTTCCAGAACTCTTTCACATCGTATTTTTCTCGATTGTTCATACCTAGATCCTCTCCATTGAGTATCGATGTAAATGGATTGTAATTTATATAAACCTAAAATTATTGAACTATTTATTAAATAATATTCTGTATCATTTATGAGAGATTATGCGTGGGCCCGTGGTGTAGCTTGGCTAGCATGCCAGCCTTGGGAGCTGGTGGTCGCCGGTTCAAATCCGGCCGGGCCCATTTATGAATTTTCCCCTATTTTGGGATAAATTTTAGTTGTTTTTGTTGAGTTGGTTTTTAGGTATTGACTCCTTACTCCTAATAAAATCAGTTAAAAATGCGCAAAAATATTGCGTCAAATTACTCACTAAAATTTAGTTAAATTTTGTATGTGCGTGGCTTAAACCCTCTTCTCTCCCCTATTTTATATCCTATATATCCCGCAAAAATGTATGATGATATCATTAACAGGAATATCATTATATCTTTCAACGAATTACTTATATTATAAAACGGTGACCACGGCTGGAAAAATAGTGCAGAGCCAGTGAACGCCCACATTAAGAAGCCTAAGGCCGCTCCAATACCTATTGTATACACTATTTTACCAATTAATATCAATGTATCATCCGATAATAAGACTTTAACATATTCGATTATGAAAGTCACTAGTGAAGCAAACATTAAGGCAAAAACATTATATATTAACAAATTCAAGCTAATAAAACCCTCTAAAAAAAGGATAGATGCAACAATATTAATTATTATGAATCCGATAACTAACTCAATAACTAGTTTTCTTTTATTAAACCTCTTCATTTAATCACCGTATAATTAATATTACCATTGAAAGCTAATATCTCTACATACTTTATAATGAGAACCGTAAATAAAACAATTATGTAGGGAAATATAGTGTAAACAACAAGGTCATAACCCATATAGTTAAAATTGAAGAAAGAAGAGATGCTAAAACTAGGAATCGCCAACACATAATCGGCATAGTAGATAGCATCATTTAATTATAATATTTCTAAGTTTCATTTAATATTCTCTTAATAATCACTTTATAATCCGTATGGTTTGAAGCCCCTCCTTTTACCCCAATAATACCCGATTATCCCTCCAATTATCCATGGTATAGCGAAGAATATTAGTCCTGTAAACCATAATGGAATCCCTAAACCCCTAATATCAATCCTATAATACCACAGTATATATGCCCCGCCGAAGAAAGTGGCTAGCCATGTGATCCATCCACCCAATCCAATATAAACATACTTGTAGAATGCATAACCCCTCCTCTCTATAAACTTATCTCTAAACCACCAAATAATTAGGGTAAAAACGGCTGTTACTGGATATAGAAATATGAAATATAGGAGATGTGGTAGACTGATGAACCTAAGAAAATAAAGTATGTAGCTTATGAATAATAGTGGAGTGGTAAATAATATAATCTTAATGAATCTGTGAGCGGCGGCACCAGCCATGTTTCATCCCCTATTATAGGCATCTCTAATTTTCTTGAAATCTCGTGTCTTACCAATGATGTATCCGCCTATTGGACCTACTGTGAATACAGTGGCTATAGTTAAGATGAGTAGTGAAGTTGATCCCTTGAGTATAGGATTTATGGTTATAGCTATGATGGGTATTATGAAGAATAGGGGGGCTCCAATAATACCCGTTCCTATTATAACCCAATATAATTTTCTAACTAGAGCGGATTCAGATGCCAGGAGGTAATATATAAATATCAAGATCAGGTGGGGCGAGATAATTAAATCAATAAACACATATAGATTGATTAAACCAAAAAAGTATAACACAGATAATATCAAGTAATACAACGATAAATTTAACAGGAATAGAGACTTAAAACTCCCCTTCCACCATCGAGGCTTCCCAAAAACCTTCTCCAGCTCACTGAACAACCTCATTTATGCATCCTCATAATTTATAATACTATTTATTCAAATACTAAATTTTTAATTTGTTTTTGTGATTTATATTCCAATGTATCTAGGACGGGTATTGTAGAAATCATATATATTGGATTTGGAGTAAGGATTAAGAGGTAGATGTAAAGCTATTAAAACTAATGTAGTACGAAGAATTTTTCATATTTAGGGGTGTTTTAATGAAGTATTTCATTAGACCCGATTCCCTGTCGGTTGAGGGGGGTATTGAGATTTTTAGAGGAATTTATGCAAAGGAAGTATATACTGATGATAAAACAATGGTGATATATGTATATTTAACTAATGATGTGCCTATGCATAGCCATCCCCATCTACAAATGGGGTTTGTAATTAAGGGTAGGGCTAAATTCCATATAGGGGGTGAAGAGAGAGTCGTGGGTTCTGGGGATTATTACATAATTCCAAGCGGTGTTAAACACGGCGTCGATTTAATTGATGGCGATTTAGCCGTTATAGATATTTTTATACCGCCTAGAGAAGATTATAAAGAGAAGTTTTCGAAAATTAGGCATTAGGGATGAGCTGAATTATTAATGTAACCTAATAACCATCCCTCTACATTGATTGTTTTGTTGGTGTTGTGGGTTTAATAGGTAGAGGCAGATATTCAATACCAGGTCTATGTTGATGTGCCTGTGGATACAATGACATCAATGTATATATTTCCTGTGGAATATCCGTCTTCACCTTAAGACCAAGTTCTTTAATAGAGTCGACGGTTATTGGATAGTCATGTGTCCACCTCCCTTCGGTCAATATCCTAGCCACTTCCTCAGCCCTCTCCCTAGGCATCTTTCCCTCCAGAACCTTGACAATAATCTCCCTCATTTCATATATAGCCTTCTCAGCCACATCAGCTAGAACTAATATATTGTCATTTGCTTTATCCCCCTTTAACTTAGCCACCTTAATTACACTTGGAGCAGGCAATGGAGGCTGATTTGGTCCTACACTTATCTGTGGGTCTAATGGACCTAGTACAGCGGATTCATCCATCCATATCTCATCGGCAGCCAAAGCTATCAATGTTCCTCCAGACATAGCGTAATGAGGTATTATAGCAACTTTTTTAGCAGGATGTTTCTTAAGCGCCATAGCGATTTGAGCGGCGGCTAAGACAAGTCCGCCTGGAGTGTGTAAGATAAGTGCTATAGGTACATCTTTAGGGGTGTTTCTAATTGCACGTAAAACCTCCTCCGAATCCTCTATATCTATATACCTGTAAACAGGTATGCCTAGAAAGCCTATCTTCTCCTGTCTATGAATCATGGTTATAAAATGCATTCCATACTTACGCTCAAGCCTGGATATTATCCTCATCCTCGCAGCCTTAAGATTTTGGTGTTGAATATATGTTATTAACGGAAAAATTAGGAAGAGTAGCCAGAACAACCACCAGATTAGTGCTCCAACATCGATTCCACCTACTTGGTTAGCCAAAACCATTCTTGTAACATTACCTAATAGCATAAACAATTATTATTTTTTGAATAAAGTAATAAAATTATCATAGAAGTCTATAGCCTCTAAACTCAACCACACAATTTATTAATCCTGTAATCAACTTTAGATTTTTTAGGGTTATAAACCATGAGTTCAAAGGAGCAATTTTCTCGAGATTTGGCTAAGGCCTATGAAAAGCTTCGGAACAGCAAGAATACCTATGAAGTCTATGAACAGCTGGAGCCTAGTCGTGGAGAAGGGAATTATAAACTCACTTTTATTGCTAAGAAGAAGGGTGGCTTCGGCTTTCTAAGGGCAGTTGTAGATATTGCTGAAGCAGCTATGTATGGAAACATTAAAGGTGTTTTTTGGCGTATTGCACGAACAACTGCTGAGAGAATGGAGGGGCCGATGCTAGAGCCTATAAAAAGGGATTTCAAAGGATATGAGGTTGCAATGATATTTAAGAGATGGAGTGAAACCGTGCCCAATGGATATATAGAGACGATTGGGAATACATTAACTCTACCAGAAGATGATGAATGGATAGCATACGATATCGATGTAGGGAAAGAAATGCGGGTAATTATAGACTTCGTGAAAGTTAGGTCCGAGGAGGCTATGGAATCTCCTCAGCCTTCCCCCGAAGAACCTCCTATAGAGGAGATTCCCCCTCCAGAACCAGTTGAGATAAAGCCTATAGCCCCGGTTAAGCCAGTCGCCGTAGGGCCTGTTATTCCACCGGACTTCACCAATGTAATAGAGGAGATGGCTAAAAGATTCTATGTAAATGGAAGTCTAAGGAATGTGGAAGGCGGATTTGAGTTCGATTTAGTCAATCCATTCGACGAATTCAACATAATAGCTCCAGTAACAATCATGATAAATAATTCTAAGATTCCACCACAGAATATCTTAATTATTAAGAAAGGGAAGGAATATAATTCACTTAGAATATCGGCCTCAGCCCCTCTATCTATGAATAAAGGAGACTTAGTCACTGTTAGAGTGAAGGGAGGGAGTCTCCAACCAGGTGCCTACAAAATAAGGATTAATGCCGTAGTAGATGGATTAGGGTCGGTGGCGATAGATGTAGAAGACAACATATAGAAATACTTTGGAATCTAACATAGACCTAAACATAAGTCCAATACAACAAATTTAGAGGTTCAAGTGATCCCAATAATATCTTTTTCTAAATAATATTCATCCAGCTATAAATAGCTGTCCAGCGAGGACAAACAAGTTAAATTAATAGTTTTTCAATCAATACTAAGTTACTAGTCTCCAGAGGGATGTCCAATATTCTCTTAGACTGTTGTTGAGTGAATCCTAATGTACACTATACGCATGACTCAAACATTAGTATAATGCATATAAATTCATAGATAGTCAAATAAAATTATAGTCATGATAAAGGTTCGGAGGGAAGGCGACTTATATATAATTAATGCTGGGACGGATTTGTCAGGGAATGTCATAATGTGGACCACTATATATTACTATAATGGTATAGTGATAGATAGCGGATGTATAAATGCCGCCTCTGAGATAATTAACGCCATCGAATCTATAGGAGATGTAAAGGCAGTTCTTATTACTCATCATCATGAAGACCATGTGGGCGCCGCTCCGCTATTTAGAGATAGAGGATATAAAATTTATGCTTCTTATAGAACCGTTGAGATACTTAGGAATCCCCCCGTTATCCCAAAATATAGGCAATTAGTTTGGGGGCAGCCTATGCCCGTAGAGGCAGAGCCCATTAATCATAAAATTAGAGTCGGGGATTTGGATATTGATGTATATAACGCGCCCGGCCATTCGCCTGATCATGTAATATATAAGATTAGGGATATGTTATTTACAGGCGACTTAATAGGTAGTTTAAAGCCTAAAATAGCTTACTATGGAGAGGATTATTTAGAGATATTAAATACGGTAGAGAACACAGTTCTCAAACTCGATTTCTCAAGGATATTAGGCGGACACATAACCGCTAGCAGAGAAGATATAAAAGGATTCACCAAATATTTAATAGACCTAAAAAACAGGATTATGGATTTATATCGTCAAGGCAAATCAATTGAAGAAATAACCAATAAATTACTATCTAAAGTACCTGAAAAGGTAATTATGATGGAGACGGTGAGTGAAGGTGAGTGGAGGAGAAGCTATCTTATACAATCATTACTCGGGCTAAAACATAATAAGTAAGCCTATACTAATCTTGAAGTATACCCAACCCAATAATAACTATTTTCAAATAAAATTAAGAATCCTAGTAACTCCAAAAATATCAGTAGAAAAATGAGGAAACATTATTAGTTTATCTTATTAGACAATTTTTATTCCTATATTGTTAGTGGGCCCGGCCGGATTTGAACCGGCGACCACCAGCTCCCGAGGCTGGCATGCTAGCCAAGCTACACCACGGGCCCATATTCTATATACATTATAATGTACATAATTTATCTCTTGAAGTTTTAATCAATATTTTTATTATGAATATCATGAGTATTTCTACCATCAACTTTTATCCAAGTTTTTAAAGTTTCATCCATATCTTCTAGGGATTCCAAATATGGATTCCATTTCCAAATATAAATATTATTGTCCAACATTAAGACCTAACCCCGGTATCTTGAACATTTAATATCCACATTAAAATTTAGGTATTTAAATGATGGATAATGATTAGGCCATATTAACTTATTAGCATTAATTTTTAGAAGCAAAAAATATTATATACTTATTGGCATAAGGAGGTTTCTTCATGTCCAAGAATTTTTTCCTAAAAACTATTTTTAAGAAGAAAAAGGCATTATCAGTATTATTAGTCCACATATTAGTAAATTTATACTTAATAATAATGGTAAACATATTAATGTCGATTTTTCCTAACTTTATATAACATCAGAGAAATTAGTCCTTCTTAACTCATCCTAAAGTATTGTATGCTTAAAGGTAATTCTGTTTTATTTTTTTAGGAAATGAGTTAAGGAAACACTCTATTAACATATTTATCATACTTATTCTTTTAATATTCCAATAATTCTTTTTCATTCCTATTAGATATTGTTATAACTTATTTTATATAGAAACATTGATTATTAAGTATTAT
>WAJV01000044.1 GCA_015523725.1 Candidatus Geothermarchaeota archaeon | reverse complement strand
CAATACCCTCGTCATATAGTGTCTCGACGTCTCCACCGATGCTCCCAGGTACTTTGCCGCCTACATCTACATGGTGGGCTTTATTCGCGAGGTATGCTATTAATTTATTTTTCCAGTAGATAGGCTTGATAAGCATAATATCGTTTAGATGTGTACCGGCTATATATGGATCGTTGACCAGAACCACATCACCCTCGTCGAGTTCTATGCCGACTCTATCTAGATAATCTATTGTGTTCTTGACGCCTACCGCCATACTACCGATATGCACTGGTATATGCTCTGCCTGGGCAACCAACTCACCCCTACTGGACATTATTGCGCAGGTGTGGTCAAGCCTATCCCTAATATTTGGGCTATATGCCGTGTTTCTTAGGGCGATGCCCATCTCCTCAGATATATAATTCAATGCATTCCAGATGACTTCCATCGACATCCTTAAACAAGCCTCCTCAAATGGATATTTTTGAGGCTATCTACGACAGCCTTGAATCCATCGGGAACCAAGGCTGTTGACGTCTTCATCATTATTAGTGCTGGGCCCTCCATATAGGCTCCTGGCTTAATCTTCCCCCAATCATATATGGATGCCCTAACCCAATCTCCATCTATATAGACCTCCCTATATTCATCTGGATTTGGCCTATACATCTCACTCCATGTCATAATACTCTTTGGCTTCAAAGATACTTTATATAGTTCTAGGCGAGCCGACTCTATGAATAATCTCTCTCCACGCATCATATAGCCATATCTAGCTGCATGAATTTCATGGAATAATTCTTCGGTATCCTTGATAGATCCATTATAGGGAATTGATAATTTATATGCCTGCCCCCAATACCTCACATCGAGATACATAAATATTTTGACTCCTTCTCTTCCCAATCCATCCAAGTCTAGGCGTTTATATGCCTTATTCAGCATATCCTTGAATACCTCATTAATATCCTCCTTACTCACTTCATCTAGGTGTCTAGCTATGCCCTCAATAAAATCATATTTATAGTCTGTATATAGTAGGCCATATGCTGAGAATACACCGGAGTGATTGGGTATAATGGCTTCTTTAAAACCAATATCCATGAGGTCTGCAGCGTGGAGTGGGCCTGCGCCGCCGAATGCGAAGAGTGTGAATAATCCCGGGTCAAGTCCACGCTCAACCGTGACCAGTCTAATCGCCCTAGCCATATGCTGATTAGCCAACTCAATAATCTTCCAGGCAACCTCATCCACATCCAAGCCTAGGGAATCCACCAACTTATTAATAGCTTTCTCAGCCGCCCCTCTATCTAAAATGATTTCTCCGTCGCCCAATGCATTCGGTAACCTGCCTAATACGAGGTGTGCATCGGTTATTGTCGGATGCTCCCCGCCTCTACCGTAGCATGCGGGTCCAGGGTATGCACCCGCACTCAATGGACCTACTCTAAGGGCACCACCCTCATCAACCCAGGCGATAGTGCCACCTCCGGAACTCACCTCAGCCAGATCTATATGTGGAATCCTCAGTGGATACCCACTCCCCTTAATAATTCTACCCATATGAATAGAGCCGCCTACTTCATACTCATCGGTTATTAATGGAGTCCCCCCAATGATTGATGAAGCCTTCGCAGTAGTCCCACCCATATCGAAGCCCAATGCATACTCAATACCCATTTGCCTAGCAATGTATGCGGTGGCCACCGCCCCCGCCGCAGGGCCGCTCTCAATAAATGAGGCTGGATACCTTAATGCATAGTCTATGCTCGATACGCCGCCGCTGCTCCTCATAACTAGAATGCTTCCCTTAAACCCCCTTTTATCTAGGGCCTCCCTTATTCCACTCAGATACTTAGATAATACTGGTATTAATAATCCATTTATTATGGTTGTAGTCGTTCTCTCATACTCCCTGGGCCTTGGGTCAACCTCATGGCTTAGAACTACTATGGCATCCCTACAATTATCCATAATAATCTTTTTAATGGTGGTTTCATGATGTGGATTTATGTAGCTGTGTAGTAGTGAGACTATAAATAACTTTATTTCACCACAATATTCTTTTACTATATTCTCTATCTCAACTTGGTTTATTGGCTCAACCTCTTTTCCAGCGGCATCGATTCTGCCGGAGACACCTATCCTATATCGCCGTGGAATGAGTGGTTTAGGCCTTCTAAAAAATAAATTATATAATTCAGGTCTATTCTGTCTACCAATCTCGATGACATCGATGAAGCCCTTATTCGTTATCAATATTGCAGGGGGAGGCTTTATATTCATCTGGCCTAGGAACATATTGGTGCCTAGGGTGGTTGCATGTATAATTAGCCTAATATCTTTTAATGGTATCCCTGTTTCATCAATACCTTTTATAAATGATTCAGCTGGGTCGACTGCATTCGTCAATACCTTATGTATCCATATGTCTCCACTCGATGCATCCTGTATAACTATGTCAGTAAACGTACCCCCTATATCGAGGCCGACCAAATATTTACCCAAGTATATCCACCTAACTCAATACTGGACGCCCAATACGTGTCAGATAATAAATAAAGATTATTGTTTTTTAAGTAGCTCGAGGAACTTCTTCATGAATGCCGGTAGATCAGGCCACGCCCTACTAGTTACGAGGTTTCCATCGACTACAACCTCCTCATCAATATAGTGTCCTCCAGCGGCCTCCACATCGGGTTTAACCGCTATATAGCTGGTTAACTTTCTATCCTTAACCAGCCCTAAATGCGTTAATAACTGTACTCCATGGCAGATAGCTGCAACCGGTTTATTGGTCTCGAAGAAATGCTTAACTATCCTACTTACATCAGGCTCCAATCTAATGTATTCAGGAGCCCTTCCACCCGGGATGACTAGACCATCGTATTCCTCGGGATTAACTTCACTGAATTTCTTGGCAACCCACTGGAACCTATACCCCAGTTTCTCACTATAGGTTGTCCAACCTGGTTCGAAGTCATGTACAACGGTGAATAAGGGCTTCTTTGGCCCTGCAACCTCTACATCGAACCCCTCTTCAAGCAGCCTATAGTATGGGTAGAATATCTCCAGGGCCTCCACAGCATCCCCAGCCAATATTAATACCTTCTTCGCCATTCCAATCACCCTATATGGATATATCTATGCCAGATTTATTTGAAGTTTATCGGCCACAGGCTTCCCTGTATATAATTGGTGTAATAGATTTTATTCCCTCATCAATCGAATCACCATTATTATTGCATAGATATAGGCGAGTAGGATTAGTATTCCTGAGTGTGGGGTATATGGCTCCATTATATTGAGGATTCTAAATGTGTCTCCAGCTATTCTCAATGCGTTTCCGGTGTTGAGTAGTATTAGTGGGATTTGGCTTAGGCTTCTATACGCATATTTCCTGTATACTATTGATGGGAGCATGTACCCGGCATATGCAACTATTATATTCCCGATGAATCCTATGGTTAGGCTGTGGATAGCCATGTCCCATAGATATATTTGACCCGGTATCAATCCTAGGGATGTATTTAGTGAGAATATGATTAGGGTTATGCTGCTTAGGATTAGCCATATGGCCCCCGTGTTTAGATGCCTTGTGAAGAAGATGTATTTCCTCCAGTCCCCCTCCTTAAGCCTACTTCTATAAGGCTCCTCGACGGTGTGTTCGAACATGTTTACTGCATATATTTGGCCTATGGATGCTATTAGTATGAGTATTGATGCTATGATTAGTGGATTGGCTCCACCTATTGCATATCCTATGTATAGGGTGATTAGGCCTAATATATAGCTATAGAAGGTTGCCTTCGATGCAGTTAAATTAATTTTTGAGAACTTGAATTTTATGAGGCGTACCATAACCCCGAATATAACTGGTATGGCGTAACTATATAGGAGGATTAATGGATAATAGATTTGGGTGTTAGTGGGTGAACCATTTATTAGTTGCATTAGCCCCAATAATAGGGTTATTGGGTAGGCTATGAATCCAGTTAGACTAAGTAGGTCTCCATAATAGAAGTATGGATTACTGAGATTAAGTATGCTGATTATATAGGCAGCGTAGATTAGGTTGGCTATAATCATAATTGTTAGGCCTATCACTGGATTTAGGTAATTCAAATATGATATGGTTATTAATACTTCGCCTATTGTGAGGATTGTTAGGACCGGCAGTGAATGTTTTGGACTAGGCTTCTTTATGAAGAATAGTGGGTGTAGTGTTGAGGATACACCGACTATAAATATATTCAGGAATCCATATATCATTAGGATCCAGTGTAATCCATATAGGCTTGACGCCGGCGCCCTTCCTAGGAATGATTGTAGCCAGCCTACGCCGAAGAGGACGCCGACTAGGCCGATTGATATGGATATAGTGAATCCGATTGCTACTACCCTCGATGTAGGGAATTCCCTGAATACACCCATAAGAATATAGATGTTTTATTGGGGTGAAAACTAGTTTAATATATATGGTGCGATATTTATTTAGTAGAATATTTGGTATGGTATATTTTTCGCCTTTAGCCTCTCAGACAGAATGATCTTCATTCTATTGAAGTATTTGGATGTCATGTATTCCTCCATATCATGGCTCCTAAATATATGGTCTGCATAATGGTAATTCAACCTATCTATCAATACCTCATTAACCAATCCATCTATAGCATCTATCAATTTTTCTGCACCTGGGAGTATTGGGGCTATCATGACCCTAGTATTTACACCGGCCTCACTGAGTTGTTTAAGGGCGTTTAGTCTAGCATTTATGCTCGGTGCATTCGGCTCAAATATCCTCCTAACTTCTTCATCGGCTGTCGTGACGGTTAGTGTTACAACTATCTTATCGCCAAATTCCCTTATGAGGTCTAGGTCCCTTAGTACTAGTGGTGATTTAGTCTGTATATATACTGGCCAGTTGTGGCTGAGTATTATCTCTAGACATCTCCGGGTTAATCGATACTTGGCCTCCACGGGTTGATATGGGTCGCACACCCCGCTTATCCATATTTTACCCGGCTTCTTCCTCATCAACTCATGCCTTAATAATGTGGGTGCATTGATCTTTATATCAACGAAGTCTCCCCACTCCTCACTATGCTTAGTGTATCTCTTCATGAATCTTGCGTAACAATAGGTGCATCCATGTTGACAACCTATGTATGGGTTTAGGCTGTAGTCGAGTACTTTTGACTTGGATAATATGCTCTTAACACTAATTAACTTGATAATCATTAATTAATCTTGATAATTTCATATCATATATATTTTTTGGAGGAGCTTGATGCCCAATAAACAATATAGATATTTGTTGTTTAGTGGCTTAGCCCTCTATACATTAATACTAATCCTTTCCATACACATAGTACTATTAATTGATCTGGCTTTTTCTGGACGGATTAGCTATACTGCTAGATTCCTATTGATCAACGGCCTATTATTATTGGCTATACTCAATGCAGTCATCTATAGAGTTAATCCTGGGAGGCGTTTGGCAATATTATTGACACTAACATTATTCATCTATCTAGTTGTAGTACCTTGGTTAACTTATTTATTCTATGGGGTGTCGCCCAGTATACCGTTGAATGAATTAATTTTTTATTCCGCAATATTCTCCTTTGGCTTCACACTGGTAATTCATTTAGTTACCTTGCTTCGTAGATAATTTAAAATTAATTATATTCTCCGTCTACATCAAAATTTTTCTACACACCTCACTTTGGTTTATATCCATGTATCGACCTTTATTTTGATTTATGGGTTGGTTGGAGGATATTAGGAGTCAGATTCCATCTATTAGGGATAGGGTTTATCTGAATAATGCTAGTTCGGGGCCCTTGCCGTTGCCTGTTATTGAGGGTGTGAGGGATTTCATTGATTATTGGGGGGTTAATGGTGAGCCTTGGGATATTGCTTTGGATAAGGTTTTGGAGTTGAAGAGACTCTACGCCGGTTTCATCGGCGCAAGTATGGATGAGATTGCATATGCACCTGGTGTGACTTATGCGCTTCAGATAATCTTGTCATCTATTAGGTTTCCGAGGGATTCGAATATAGTTGTCTCGATGCATAATTTCCCAACGTCATTGGCCATGGCTAAGGCTTTGGAGAGAAGTGGTGTTGTTAAGGAGGTTAGGGTGGTTGTTGATAGGGGTGGATACACTGAATTCAGTGATTATGAGAAGTTAGTCGATGATAATACTGCCTTGGCCTTGATTGATTATGTGGGCTGGTTATCTGGTTATGTAGAGGATATTAAGGGGGTGGCTGGATTGGTGCATGATAGGGGAGGAATATTGGTTAGCGATATGTTCCATGCAGTTGGAGCAATACCGGTTGATGTTAAGAGGCTGAGTGTCGATGTAGCTATAACCGGGTCATATAAGTGGCTAATGAGTCTACATGGAGCCGCATTAATATATGTATCAAGGGGGGTGTTGGATAGGCTTAAGCCGATGTACATGGGTTGGCTATCGATAGACGACTCCGTATTCCAACGTAGGAGGAGGGGTGAAGACGAGTTCAAGAGACCCTTCAACGCACTCAATTTCAATTACCCAATGGATGCATCGAGATTCGAGCATGGAACACCACCGCTCACAGCCTTCATAGCACTATATGAAGCACTAAAATTCCAC
>WAJV01000043.1 GCA_015523725.1 Candidatus Geothermarchaeota archaeon | reverse complement strand
TTGCTGTTGCCCTATCAATAGTTTCTGTATTCATATTTAGTCTGGGTTTTAATAGATTCATTTATTCAGTTAGTAGTTATTTGGTCTCCTTTACCTCACCGAATAGGTTGGTTGTGGATTATGGTGTTGGGGTTTATATTGCATTGATAGCCGGGGGAGTTGGAATTATAGGTTTCCTGACGCCATATAAGGATACGGACTGAGGGAATATTTTATTCTCGTAATTAGATGTTTAATTATTTTAATATATTTGTTATATGTTATACTTCTGTTGATGATGAGTGGTCTAGGAAGGGGCCTCCTAATTAGTATATTAGGTGTATTGTTGGTTCTCGATGGATTCTTGCCTACTGTTTTTTCAACTGAGGATTTTATTGGGTCCATTGATGTATTTAAGTTTCTGCCTGATAATGGTTTTCCTTGGTTGATGTTCAAGTCTGATGTTGCTGATTCGTTCCATAGCGATTCTATGTCGCCTAGATATCCTAGGGAGTTATTCGTTGTTAATGTATCGGCTAACTTGATGGGTAAGATTGGCTATCCATTGGTCGATGGTAGGTATATTCTGTTGGGTTCATCTGATTCCATCTCTCTCTATGATGATGTGAGTGGTAGGTTATTATGGAGTAGGAATATTTTGGATGAGTTTAATGGTGAGGTGGCTGCATATGTATTGGGTGATAATGTCTATGTAGCCACATCTGGAAGGTTTGATGAGCATGGGGAGAGTATACCTGCCCTATTAATTGCCTTGGATAAGGTGAGTGGAGAGCCTATCTGGGTTAGGGAGATTGGTGGGAACCAGTCATCTGTTACATCTAATATGATTCTATTTCATGGCCGCTTAGTATTTGGGACTATATGGGCCGATAGTAGGGTATATTGTTTCGATACTGGGGGAAATCTATTGTGGATGAGGGAGTTGTATGGTATTGGTAATATTCGGGGAATAGCCGTTGGAGGAGGAAAGGTGTATGTGACTGGGGAGAATGGATATATGGTTTATGGTATTAGGTTGGTTGACGGGGTGGTCAGCTGGGTTTATAAACATGATTCGTTGATTGGGACCCCTGTTTATAGTGGTGGTAGGGTTTATATGATCGATGCTGATGGTGATTTGGTTTGTTTATCCGCTGAGAATGGGAAGCCTATATTCGTTAAAGAGGTTTATGGGCAGACGGATGTCGATGGGAACTCACTCATGTCTATCGGTGGAGACGGCTCGATTTATATTATTAGAAGGAAGGGAGGTCTGGTTATATCGAAGTTAGATAAGGACGGTAATTTATATGCTACATATAATTTGAATGATGTTGATTTAGCTGGTTATCCTTTATCAGCCAATAGAATGATTTTATTACCTTCTTTGATTAGGGGTGGGAGTGTTAAACTATTTTTCTTCTGGGATGATCTAAGGTTGGTCAATGAGTTGGAGTGGGACACCGATGAGTCCTTTGTACCCTCAGTATCGATTTATAATGCATCAATATATTTTGTATATGCATATGACGGTGTTGAGAGGCTCGTGAAACTCGTTGATAACATTCGACCAACGATTATAAATGTAAGCAAGGTTACTAGGATATATGAGAATACGACTATTGATATAAATGCTACTTTACGTGACTCTGAGAGCGGGTTATATAGAGTTGTATTGGTTTATAGAGTTAATGGGGGTGAGCCGCAGTATCTAGATATGAGTGTCTTGCGTAAATATCTTATAGAACCAGCTGGTGGATATGGTTTGAATGATGAGCCTTATGTTGCGTATATTCCGCCTCAGAGGGCTGGTTCAAGGGTTGAGTATCTTGTATTGGCTGTAGATAATGCTGGAAATTTTGTCTATAGTGATGTGTATAGTTTTGAGGTTCTCCCTAAGCCGACTCCTTATTCACAATATGTATTTGTCTCGATATTGGTATTGGGGGGCGCCATCATCATATTGTTAATTCTCAGATATTATAAGGGTAGATAATTTTAGCTTATCTAGTTGCTTAGTTTTTTGTGGAGAGTTATCCACATCATCTTTATCCTTATGGAGTACTGTCTATTTAATATGGTGTGATTAGCCATGGATAAGGAGGATGTTGATTATATACTACAGGCAATTGGGAATGAATTGAGGAGGAAGATATTGTTGTATGTGGCTAGGGAGGGCCCCATATCATATACAAAGTTGATGAAGATGGTTGGCGTGGATGATTCTGGGACTTTTGGTTTCCACCTTAGGAAGATGCAGAGGCTATTAAAGAAGGATGATATGGGTGAATATGTTCTAAGTGATTTGGGAGTAAGGGCTATAAAGTTCCTTGAGAAGATAGGTTATGTTGGGGTTAGTGAATCCCAGGTGGAAAGGAATTTAGCATCCTCTAAATCCACGATTGAAGGAGATAAGGTTAAGGTTATTGGGGATATGGGGAGTTATAGTTTTGGAGAGGATGTTGCGAGGATGTATTTAGAGAAGGGTTATAGAATAATATTTAGGAATATAATTAAGCTACGAATTGGTAAGATGCCTAGGGATCTCTTTGTTAGGGTGGTTGAGGAGATTAGTGATTGCCTAACTGTTTATTGCCCTAATAGTCTCAGAGATTTGGTGGAGTTAAAGAGTAAGCAAGTATTTCGAATCAAGTCTAATGACCGAGGCACTGGAAAAAGCCTCGAATCGATTAATCTAGGTTTTATCAGTAATATCGTCTCAGGAGTTGTTTCAACTGCCCTAGACTTGGTTCCAAAATTTGTGTCCCAGAAATTCGGGGAATTCGGTAAGTTAGTTGTGGATAGGGAGTTTAACTCAAGGGACCTAGATAGGATTGAGATTGATTGTTCAGGTGGATTATTCGAGGTTAGATTCGGAGATGTAGATAGACTCAAGATATGGAGTAAGTATAGGGAGCCTGAGACAGATATTGATAGACGTGATGATTCCCTTCATATGGATTTATCTGGGGAGAGGGTTGAATTAAGTGTCTCTAAAAAATCTATTGATTCCCTATATGTAGATATATCTGGTGGTGTTGGAAAGTTAGATAGTGGATTGTTTAACTCTTTGACACTGGAAGTTGGGGGTGGATTAATCTCGTTTCATGGATGTGGATTCAAGGACTCAATTAAACTCGATGTAAATGGTGGAGCAGTAAATTTAGATGCAAGGCATTTAGGTGGAAGGGCTTCAATAGAGGGGGAGGTCTCTAGCGGTGTCTTAAAGATTAATATCTTGGTGAGGAAGGGAGTGAAACTTATTGTAGACAATAATATAGTCGGTGGCATTATGAATATCACTAGGAATGGAGAGCATATACCAAATAAATATAGTGACACAACTATCGACTCGAGTGGAGACGTTATGTTTATTAAGCTGGATGTATCAGGCGGGTTAGTAAATATATTAATTAAAGAGGATTAATTTGCCGGTTCAAAAATACTGGAATAAAGATTTTATCGATTCTCTGGATATCTATATACATTTATATTGAGAAATTAATCTGTATGGTGTCCGCTGTTGAACATATTTGGCTTTGATGTTGAGGTATATTTCTTTGTGAATGGGAGGAATGTATTGGCATATGCATGGCACTATGATAGGGAGAAGGCGCTTGATCATCTTAAAAAGATAATTATCTACCACGGGTTGAAAGGAGATATTGAAAAGTCTATTGAGTTAGAGGAATGGCTCAAGGATTCTCTGGATGATGTGGTAGTTGCCGGTAGAAAATTTGTTTTACCCAAATTTCCATATAGGAATAGAAAGGTATATGAAGTTATTCTCAATATTCCTAAGGGAAGTGTGATGACCTACTCCGATGTAGCTAAATTGAGTGGAGTTAAGTATGTTGATCTATTGGTATCACTACTTAGAAATCCTTTTCAGATATTGGTTCCTTGCCACCGCTTGTTAACGAAGCGGGGTAAGTTGATGGGGTTTTATCCATTGGGTAAGCAAGTTAAGAGGAGGCTTTTGGAGCTCGAAGGAGTATATGTAGATGAATAATGCAAGTATATGCCATATTGCTACTTAATTAATTCTGGGAGAATATTATAGGTTATTAATTTTAATTCCTGTATAGAATTGGATTAAATAAGTTTGGGTAAATATTTCTCTAAGGCATTTATAAAATATTTTTTTATAATGCTATATATTTTTCAAATACTTAAATATATTATTGTGATGTATTATGCCGAAATTTTCGTGTAAGGATATGGGAATGAATTGTGAGTGGCACGCTGAAGCAGACGACCTTGATAAACTTCTCGAGGAGATCAAGAAGCATGCATCCGAGGCCCATGGTATAACTGAGTTCACTCCAGACTTGGTGGAGAAGGTAAAGTCTGTCATTAAGGATTAATCACCCACTTCCCTTATTTATCATTTTCTTTTTATGGATAGTAATTTAATAGTTTTCTCACCAGTTTTTATCGGCTGGTAATTTAATAGTTTTTCATGTTTTTATATTGGTTTTTTATATATTTTTTGGTGGTTGTATGCAGATTATACCATATATCCTAGAGAGGGCTGCATCCTTATTCCCTAATAGGGTTGTTAAGGGGCCTGATAATACGGTTACTTATAGTGAGATGGCTGAACGCGTTAAGAAGGCGGCTAACTACCTTAGGTCAATTGGTGTTGATAAAGGGAGTGTAGTTGCAGTAGCCGATTGGAACACGGTTAGGTTCATGGAGCTTCACTATGCTGTGGGGCGTATCGGTGCGGTTATATATCCAGTTAATATTAGGCTGCCTCCACAACAGATTAAATATACCTTGGATTTCGCGGAGGTCGATTATTTATTTTTATCAAGAGACTTCACTGGGTTAAGTAAGTTGAGTGAAGCAGAGATTGTGAGCCTAGATAATTACGAGAATGAGATAATGAGATTCGATGCATTGGAGGATATTTATTCAAAACCCGATGATCCATATTCTATACTCTTTACTTCGGGTACAACCGGTTTGCCGAAGGCCATTAGGTATCCCCATTGGAAGGTCTTGATGGGCGCTCTCTCGATAGCGCATCAACTATCTCTCTATAATACGCCTGCAAAACTAGGGAGTGAAGACGTTATGTTCCCTTTCATACCGATGTTCCATTTATGGGCGTGGGGGAGTATATTTATAGCGCCTTATATCGGTGCAAAACTCGTATTAGATAGATTTGAACCGGGACGCGCGGTCGAGATCATTGAGAAGGAGGGAGTTACTTGGATAAATGCGGTTCCGACCATGATAGATATGCTTTTAGCCGCGGGTGGTAAATTTAGTGGTCTTAAGGCCATTATTGGGGGTTCCCCACTGACCTCTGGTTTAGCAGCAAGGATACGGGATGCAGGTATTAAATTCTCAATGATATATGGGGGGACGGATATGCTTGCCACATCTATATCCATACTGACTGATCACACCGGATTGGATGATATTAGGGAGGTTACCCACCCTGTTCCATTTGTTGAAGTTAAGATTGTGGGGAGGGATGGTTCCGAAGTCGGTGTAGGTGAGTTGGGTGAGATATGGGTTAGGGCTCCATGGCTCCCCGAAGGATATTATAAGGATGTGGAAAGAACTAAAAGCGCTTTCACTGATGATGGGTGGTTTATTACGGGTGATATTGGGTTATTAACTGAGGACGGCGGCCTCAAGGTTCTTGATAGGGTTAAGGATGCGATTAAGAGTGGGGGTGAGTGGATACCCAGTAGTACTCTAGAGACTTTGATTAGTGAGGTTGAGGGAGTGGAGGTGGTGGCCGTTCTCCCGAAGCCGGATGAGAAGTGGGGGGAGAGGCCAATAGCAGTTATTAAGGGTGAGGTTAATAAAGACGATGTCATTAGTTATTTGGAGAGGATGGTTGATCAGGGAGTTATAGCTAAATGGTGGATACCGGATGACATAATATTTGTTGATGAGATGCCGCTTACAAGCACTGGAAAAATTAATAAGCTTGAATTAAGGAACCGGTTGAACTTATGATTGTCCACAAACCCCATTATAATTATTTATATTATGTATTAGGCAACATGGAAAAATGCTGCTTTAAGTTCCATTTTTATTGTATATTGGAGCATGAATAATATTGAATGCTCTATATGATTCAATTGACTATATTAATAGTTTCAGCTCTATGTATATCTTGTTTCAAGACTCCAATAACGGTGATGGAAATCCATACAATAATTGTTTCTTAGTTTTTTAACAGTCTTCATATCTTGGGTAATTAGGTTTGTAGGTAAATAAAAAAGGTTGGAAGACTAGACCTCATATTCTTCCAATAGGCTTGTGAATGTATCGTGGTGTTCCTCCTCTTCTTCAAGTATTTCTTCGAATATCCTGGCTGTAACTATATCTCCCTCTTCCCTAGCCTTCTTAATTATATCTTTATACAGTTTTATCGCCTTTACTTCTTCATCTGCGTCTATCTCCAGCATTTCCTTGAGGTTATTTCCCACTTTTATCTCTGTTGGTTGTGTGGTTGGTGTGCCTCCTAGGTAGAAGAGTCTCTCCGCTATCTTCTCTGCATGCTTCATCTCAGTTATGGCTATCTTCTTGAACTCATCCTTTACGGCTAGATGCTTAGGGCCTTTCCACATAACGTGTTGCCACATATATTGTATAGATACTTGTATCTCCCTGGCAATTGCTTTATTAAGTAGCTCCATTAGCTCCTTAGAAGCCATAATCATCACCTAATACATATTATTATATTATTCTAGTCGATATATCCCAAAATAAATACTAATTGGATAATATTTCCCCGAGAAAGACCCTATTGATTAATTCCATTTATTATAAGTGGGGTATAACCAATTATTTTTCTTGTGATGAGTCTGGATGTATTGAATGAGTATGCTAGGCAGATTGTATTGAGGGATATTGGTTTAGAGGGTCAGGAGAAATTAATGGAGGGTAGAGTAGCTATTATTGGGTTGGGTGGACTCGGTTCACCTATGGCGATGTTATTGGCATCCATGGGTGTGGGTTACCTCAAGTTAGTGGATAGAGATGTGGTGTCGTTGACTGATCTGCATAGACAGCCTCTATATAGAAGGGGGGATGTAGACTTACCTAAGGCAGAGGTCGCAGCCAATAGGCTTAGGGAGATTAATCCGAGGATTACTATAGACTCTGTGATGGAGCCTGTTATGGAGGAAAATGTCTACGATATAATTTCTGATGTAGACCTTGTGCTGGATGGCCTCGATAGTATGAGGGCTAGATACATATTAAATAGGGCCGTGGTTAGGCTTAGGAAACCATATGTATTTGCCTCGGCCATCGAGATGTATGGGAATGTCTCAACCATAATCCCCTATGATACACCGTGTCTGGAGTGTTTTTATGGTGGTTTGGAGGACGCTGGGCTTCCGACCTGTGCGGAGGTCGGTGTACACCCCAGTATTACGACTATTGTTGCAGGGTATGCGGTTGCCGAAGCAGTGAGGATACTTATTGGTTCTGAGCCGAGGCTGAGGAATACCCTATTATATATTGATTTGAGGGATATGTCGACGGATAAGATTAAGGTATTGAGGAATCCGGATTGCCCTGTATGTGGAGTTAATCCTAGGGAGGAGCCTAAGCCTATACATATACCTAGGGTTGAGGTTAGCTGCGCCAGGGATGGTAGGGGAATAATTTTTATTAATCGACGTAGACGTGTATCGCTGGATAAGGTTATGGATAATGCATCATCACTTGGATTAACTACTGTTAGAAAGAGTAATAATAGTTTGGTGGTTAAGGTTGATAGTAATATTTCATTGGTTATATTGAGTAGTGGGGTAATGATAGGTAAAATTAGGAGGTATGTCGATGGTTTGGAGAATGTACTTATGAATTATTATGATAAGCTTGTTGATTGACTAGGTTTTAACTCATTCCTTAGTTACTTAATGAGAGTCTAATAAATCTTTTTATAGTTTAAAAATATTCAGTTTTAGTATTCGATATTGATAGGTGGTCTTATGAAGGACCTATCTAGAGCAGTCATAGAATATATTGAGGAGAATTATGAGAGTTATGTTGATTTGTTGGGGGAACTGGTATCGATTCCCACGGTTTCTGCGGTGATGGATAAGGAGATGTGGGAGGGAGCCAATTTTGTTGCTTCATTACTGAGGGAGAGAGGCTTCAACGTTGATGTAAAGGCATATGGTGGACATCCAGTGGTGTTGGGTGAAGTAGGGGAGGGAGATAGAACAATACTTATTTATAATCATTATGATGTTCAGCCCCCTGAGCCCTTGGATCTATGGGTTGGGAGTCCATTCGAGTTGAGGATAGAGGGTGGAAAGCTCTATGGTAGAGGTGTGGCTGATAATAAGGGGAATATTATCGCCCGGATTGCTGCATTGGACGCTGTGCTTCCCTATATAGATGAATTGGGTCTAAAAGTGAAGTTTCTTATCGAGGGGGAGGAGGAGATTGGTTCACCGAATCTCTATAAGTGTCTTGAGGCTAATAAGGATGCATTAAAGGCGGATGGCGGTATCTGGGAGACTGGATATATCGGTAGAGATGAGAAGCTGGGGATACCCCTTGGATTCAAGGGTATGCTATATGTGGAATTTATTGTAAAAGGGCCCAATAGGGATGTACACAGTGGTAGGGCTCCATTGATACCCAATCCAATATGGAGGCTTATAAAGCTATTATCACTATTGAAAAAGGAGGATGGAACAATACTTGTACCTGGTATATATGATGATATAGATAAGGATTTCCTGGATATGGCATCAGAGTTCTTGAAAGATATTGATACTGATTGGCTAGATAAAATGCGTTTAGACTTAGGTATAAAAGAATTCGTGGGTAGAGTGGATGGAGTGGAGGCGCTTAAGGTTCTCTGGACAAGTCCATCTCTCAATATATCTGGTATATATGGGGGATATTCCGGCGAAGGCTCCAAAACAGTGATACCGTCAATAGCCGGTGCAAAGGTTGATATACGACCTGTCCCTGGCCAAGACCCAAAGAAGATTCTTGATAACCTAAAGAAATATCTTGAAGAGAATGGGTTTGGTGACGTTGAGCTAAAGCTGCACGGCATGTATCCATCGGGCTATACTAAACCCGATGAGGATATAATCAAGGCTACTGTTAAAGCTGCTGAGAGGGTCTATGGACATACGCCGCATCTAAGCCCCATATCAGCTGGCTCCGGCCCAATTTACTGGTTTACTAATTACTTAGGTATACCAATGACTGGTGCTGGAGTTGGGTACTACGGCTCCAACACTCATTCACCAAATGAGAATATAAGGGTTAATGACTTCGTCATGAGTATGAAGCAT
>WAJV01000042.1 GCA_015523725.1 Candidatus Geothermarchaeota archaeon | reverse complement strand
TTTCTCAGCTCTCCTCAGTACTTCATTAAGGGTTGAGGTAGATAAGTTGGTTAATTCACTTAATTTTTTCAACGTTATTTTCTTTGGTATGTCATAGTATCCAAGTTCCAGTGCTAGTCTCACGATGTTTTCTTGATGCACAGATACATGGGGCTTCTTTTTATATAGCTTGACTCCCTTCACCACTATATCGTTCATCTCAGATGTAATTCTATTAACGATTGTCTCAACTCTTTTTGCACCGGCCGTCTCTAGCGTATACTCGATATCTCCATTTGGCAGAATCTCCTCCTTCACAAATGATTTTGTTTCATAGCTAAGTATCGGGTAGAGGGGGCATGCTTTTGCTGTTATCTTCAATATTAATTTATCCTTTGTATGAAGCAGAACCTCTACACTCTTCACAAATTTACTCTTCTTAATATCATTCAATAGATTTTTTATAGAATCTGGCCTAACTCCACTGAATAAGACTACATCGATAACTGCTTTATTCCTTTTATCTAATGTATTCCTTAGAATCGAGACATGGGGTGTATATAGATTAAGAATATTATATACCCAGCAGTGTCTTATTTTGAGGTAGAGTTTTGTTGTGACCATTTCCTAGATATATAAACATAGATTAATTTATTAAGATTCATGTAAATTTTTTATATACTATTCTATCCCGTAAATATTCGGGAGTTATCGAATAAATACATAATCAGTTAATCTGTATTACCATGAATAAATCATATATCATCGCCATAGTCGTTGTCCTGGTCATATTAGGAGTTGCTGGGTATGCATTCTTCCTAATGCAGGGCGGCGGCAACGTATATAATATTGAGCTACGTGAATTTGCATTCGTCCTCAAAGACGGGAGCTTTCCATTACATGTAAAGGCGGGTGAAAAAATTACCTTTAAAATAAAGAATGTCGGTGGCGTAGGTCATGAATTCATGATCGTAACTGATAAAGATGCAGTGATCGATATGATACATCAGAAGATAGCTGAGCTGCAGGCTAAATATGGAAATGATACAGATAAAATAGAGACGGAATACGAGAGTTGGCATGAGAGTATAATGATGCAGAGGAAGGACCTATTTCTAGCGATGAAAGATTTAGAACCAGGTGAATCAGCAACTGTTACATATACCTTCCAGAGCCCAGGCACATACTGGATTGTCTGTGCAGAAGTCGGTGGGACATTACCAAAGATACATGCAGATTTCGGGATGATCGCTGAGATAGACGTTAGTTAGATGGGGGTGATAGTTAAATATGGCCCCCGGCCCGACGGCCGATGTTTGGTATAGTTTGTTTAATTTATATACGACGGCAGCCGTCGCTATAAACATACTGATTATAATTATATTCATATATTTTTTATACAAATATCGTGGATATAGAGCAGATTCTTCCGCAGGGGGGATAGACGCCAAGAAACTGGCCATAGTCTTTGTAATCGTGTCGGCCATAATATTTTACTCGCTTGAATTCTATACTCTGAATGCAATGAGATTCGTTGAGGAGGTCCCAGAGAATCCAGATATGGTTATCGAGGTTGATGCCTTCCAATGGGCTTGGAAGTTCATATATCCAAATGGAACCGAATCCCTCGGTACACTAAAGGTTCCAAGGGGAACATTGGTGTTATTCAAGGTCACGAGTCTAGATGTACACCATAAGTTTGGCATACCCGCTCTCAAAGCATCTATAGATGCGGTGCCTGGGCGTATCAATTATCTGTGGGTCAGGTTTGATGAGCCTGGTACATATACAGTTAGATGTTATGAATTATGTGGCCTCGGCCATGCCAATATGATGGCTCAAATAATTGTTACTTAAGTATGAGGGGTGGTTAAATTGGATGAGGTTAGTTTTATTAAAAAATGGTTGACAACCACTAATCATAAGGATATTGGAATATTATATACTGTAACAGCCCTATATTTTCTAGTTGTGGGTGGTTCACTGGCGGTATTATTTAGGATACAGTTGTTCCAACCACTTATGGATTTCCTAGGTCCACATAAATTCAACCAAGCAATAACTTTACATGGTTTAATAATGGTTTTGTGGGCCGTCTCACCCCTGGCATTTGGCCTGGCAAACTACTTTGTTCCACTACAGATCGGGGCTAGAGATCTGGCTTTCCCAAGACTCAATGCAATGAGCTATTGGCTATACTTATTTAGTGGGCTTCTACTAGTATCCAGCGTATTCCTGCCTGGTGGCGGTCCAGATGTTGGGTGGACTTATTACGCACCACTAAGCACATCAAAATTCTCACCCCAACCTGGTGTAACCGTCGCAGGGTTGGCGATAGTCATGCTGGCTGCATCAGTAACACTTGGAACTATCAATTTTATAGTGACTATCGCTAAGATGCGTGCACCTGGAATGACTTGGATGAGGCTTCCTATGTTTACATGGGGGATTTTATTCACGGTTGCATTAATGCTCTTTGCTTTTCCACCATTAGCAGCCGCTGTATTGTTATTAGCGGCGGATAGAGTTTTTGGAGCTCCATTCTTCTCATCACCATACGGGGGAGCTATTCTATGGGGACATATGTTCTGGTTCTTCGGCCACCCAGAAGTCTATGTCGTGTTGTCACCAGCATACTTACTAATGATGGATATAGTCGCCACATTTTCTGGTAGGGAGTTGGTGGGCAAAAAATACATAATATATAGTATATTTGCAGCTGTAGTCCTCAGTTTCGTCGTATATATTCATCATATGTTTACAACCGGGATTAATCCATTGGTTAGGGAGGTATATAGCGTCACCACAGAGACTATATCAATTCCATTTGGAGTGGCGACACTATCTGTAATAGCTACCCTATATAAGGGTAGAATTAGATTAACAACTCCAATGCTGTTCGCTGTTGGCTCCGTATTTCTATTTTTAATCGGGGGTTCAACTGGCGTATATTTGTCGTCAGTCGCCCTAGACCACTGGTTCAGGGGTACCTATTGGGTTGTCGGTCATTTCCACTATCAATTAGTTGGCGCTGGTTTGATGGCGTTATTCGCTGGTCTTTACTATTATTATCCGAAGATGACTGGAAGAATGTATAACGAGAAGTGGGGGAAAATCCATTTCATCATATCTTTCATATCATTTAACCTACTATATTTCCCGATGTTTCTACTATATGATATGCCTAGAAGGATCTATACTTATCAGCCGGAAACAGGTTGGGCACCACTGAATATGGTTGCAAGTATTGGTGGATGGATATTTGCATTTTCCTTCCTCATAATGGTTGTAAACTTCTACAGAAGTCTAAGGATTGGCGCCCCTGCTGGAGAGAACCCCTGGGAGGCTGATTCCCTTGAGTGGACGATTCCTTCACCGCCTCCCGAACATGATTTCGACACCATTCCCACCATGAGTAGTGTATCTGCTGATGGAGGTGTAGAGACGGTTGAGCATGTGCATTTCCATTCCCTCATGCCATTCCTAATATCCTTAAGCATATTCATCGCATTCGTTGGTCTCGCAACCAGCATAGTTCTAACATTTATCGGGCTATTAGTATTGTTCTTAACCATAGCAAACTGGTATAGAACAGATATTTTAGAAAGATTTTCTACAAAGGAGATTGAATATGAGGCATATCCCTTCGAGGGAGTTGTCAAAGAAAAATTAGGGGTATGGGTATTAGTCGCATCGGAAACCCTTTTATTTGCATCCATTATAGGTGCCTACCTCTTTTTGAGAGTGAGGACACCGGGATGGCCGTTATCATACACCATTCATGACCTCAGGATAGGATTAATAAATACAATAATTTTACTGACGAGTAGCCTCACAATTGCATTGGCCTTAGCCTACGTCAAACATGGAGAAATGGGTAAATTCAAAGCATCTCTATTCGCAACATTTATACTGGGGGGTCTCTTCATAGTTATTAAAGGATTTGAGTGGAGTGAATTGGCCTCTGAAGGCTTTATCATAGGAGAAAACTTGGTTGCATCAACTTATTATATAGCAACAGGACTACATGCAGCACACGTATTAGCAGGTCTCCTAGGTATACTATATCTAATATTTAAGGCGTATAGAGGGAAATTCAACAGTCAAAAATATGTTGGAGTGGAGAGTATTGGAATATATTGGCACTTCGTTGATATAGTCTGGCTATTCCTATTCCCACTCTTCTACTTAATATAGGTGATGTTAAGATGGATGAAGAGGTTAAATACACGGTGGTCTGGCTTATACTTGTCGTATTTACCGTTATCGAGGTACAGCTAATCGGCATAAGCCTTGTATACACAATTATAATATTAACTATACTATTGTTGGCAGGAGTGAAAGCCATTTTAGTCGCTGGATTCTTTCAACACTTATTCTATGAGAAAAAATACATTGGAATATTCTACGCTTCCTCCGTATTCATGATTGTGGCAATTATATTGACCTGGACATTCGGCAGGTGATGGCCAATGAATAATAATCAGAAGTTTATTATCGCTGGCATAGCATTCATAGGCCTATTAATACTTATCTTAGTCGATGCATACATCGTATTCCCCATTCAACCACCATACTCACCAACCGGTGGGGGAACTACAAATCTTGAACCGAATAAGGAGATCACTATATATGCTGGTAGGACACCTGATGGAAAGTTCGGGTTCGGCCTCTCCCCCGATAATATAACGAGCCCAGGGCCTACACTAAAGTTTAAAGTAGGTGATATAGTAAAGATTAATTTTGTGAATGTAGGTAAGATTCCACATGCATTCGCGATTGTTCAAGATGTGTCGGAAAATCCAGTAATATTATTTAACTCTGCAATCGGTTCATCCACAAATCCTATTCCCGCTAATGGAAAAGCATCAGTCGTCGTGAAGTTCGATAGAGCCGGGGAATTTAAATATATGTGTACTGTTCCTGGCCACGCTCAGGCGGGTATGTGGGGGGTCATTGAGATTAGTGGGTGAATAATGCTTGAGTACGAAGAGCCTGCTCAAATTATCACTGAGCCTAATTTTTTTGGTGATTGTGTGGGGATCTGTTGTTAGGGCGTTGGGCGCCGGCATGGGTTGCGGACCTGATTGGCCAACATGCAATGGTGAGGTTGTGCCATCTAATTTATATAGTCTACCTGTATTTCTAGAATATTTTCACCGGATCATAGGGGGATTAGCATTCATCGCAGTTACCTACTCAACCTATAGACTCTATAAAGAGTATGGTGCAGAAAATAGGGTTTCCAGATTAGCTTTTTTATCACTAACTCTACTTATTGTCCAAGTCCTACTTGGGATGATACTCGTGAAACTGGACTTGGATCCAGTTGCCTCCGCTGTCCATCTATCCTTAGCTACGGTAGTATTTGGTTCCCTAGTTTTCTTATATAGTGAATTGGGGAGGGCTAGGTTTCGATAGTTAGGTATCTCTCTCTCCCCACTACTTTATATCCGGTCTTTGTAAAAACCTTGAATGCTGGTAAATTATCCTCCTCCACCTTTAAAACAGCCTTACCTCCTGATAACCATGCTCTTCTAGTTAATTCACCCGATATTATTGTACCGAGACCGAGATTTCTATAATCCGGGTGTGTGTATATCCCACCTATTGCCCATACCTCTGGTAGCCTGATATATGCAGCTCCTATTGAGACTAATTTATCATCCATAAATATTCCTAAATAGAGGTATTCCATTAATTGCCTAAGAGCCTCCTCCCTACTACACCTAATTCCCTCCATCTTTTTTAATGCAAGGAATTCCTCTAGGTGATCTTCACCCAGCTTCACAACCCTATATTTTTCAGTATCAATATCTGGAATCCTAGTAGACAACATCCTATTTAAAATCCTCTCTTTTCTTATCTCAACCGCCTCTCTAAGTTTTGGGAGATATCTATGAGCCAAGTGCTCTGGAATCGTGACGCTAATTTCCTTTAAACCAAGTTCATCTATTAATGGCAATAAGTGTCTATTAATATCTATATCGCCATATACTTGGAGGGTGGGCTCATCACATAACATATAGTATAGACAGTATCCCTTTACCCTATACCCTTCTGCATTAAATATTACATGTGTGCCCCGTATATCGTGAAGAAGCTTGTAGACTAACTCATAGTGGCTCGTGGGATCTCTATGGTAGAGCTCCAAAATATATTTCAATAAATTATAGTTGATATCATCATGCTTCATTAAGCTCATAAGTTATCATCAATTATATTTAAAGGATAATCTCTTTATTTAAGGTTTTAGACATATAGATAAAAAAATAATAGGCAAATGCCTAAATATTCATAATTCGCCGTCTAAAAATCTCTTCATTAGTCTCTTAGTTTTAGGCTTTAGTATGGCCTTATATAATTCTCCAAGGACTTTTAATAATGTCTCTTCGTAATGCATAGCCAGTATCTTTCTAGATATTTTATATGCATCCATCCCAATACTAGAAAGCTCCAAAGCCTTCCCTATTCCCAACTCTATGATATTATTCTCTCTAGAAATTACTTCATCTATTATCCCCAAATCATATGCTTCTTCGGCACTTAGTTTAACTAACCCGAAGGCTATTCTCTTGGTTCTCTTTAAACCCATAATCAAAGGTCCTAATGCAAGTAAAACGGGTGGATATACACCTATTCTGTATTCTGGGTACCATAACCATACATCCTTGTAAGCAATATTATAATCTGTCAATAGTAGGAGTTCAGCCCCGCCACCTACCGCGAAGCCATTTACCGCGGCGACGACTGGCCCCGGAAACCATATCAATTTCCTTATTAAATTAGTCAGTTTATTGAAGAACTTCATTGATTCATCAACTGAATTGATGGAGTACATTTCATAGATATCGTCGCCTGCGGAGAAAGCTCTCCCTTCTCCACTAATAACTAGACCCCTGAAATTCTTTGCCTCCTCAACAGCCTTATTCAATTGATCCAATAGCTCGGAATTGAATGCGTTGAGTTTATTCGGTCTATTTAGAATTATTATAGAAATATCTTTTTCACTCAATGTCTTGACTAGACTCATAGAATACCAATGTATATTTACTATTGTATAAATCTTTAGAATCCTAGTTTGAGAGAGGGTTTTTCCTCTTTTACTTTACCTGTCTTCTTCCAATCACCTAATATCGTTCCTTTCCTGCCTCTCCTTCTCTGTATGTAGCTGAATGCTGATAGAGCCGCTTTGACAGCCTCCCCAGCAGATATTACTGCTTGCTTATAAGGTATATCGGTTACGTCGCCGGCTGCGAATATTCCCTCAACATTTGTTTCACCAATTTTATTGATAATTATCTCATTTTTATCATTTAGGTCAACTAATCCCTTAACAAAGTCTGTTTTGGCTTCATACCCTAACTCAACGAATATCCCTTCTACCTTAATCTCTCTCTCCTCTCCGTTCTTAATATTTTTAACGACCATACCAGTGACCTTGGCTCCGTCGCCAAGAACCTTTACTGGTTTATGATATTCCAATATCTCGACATTTTGTAAATTCTTGACGGCCCTCATCAATTCTTCGTCACCGAATAGTCTTGTAGGTGTAACATAATATATTTTGGGTGATAATTCTGCTAAATGTAGAACCGCGTCTAATCCTTGTATTCCCTTACCCACCACTGCCGTAACTTTCCCCTTATAGAGTGGGCCATCACAAATCGTGCAGTAGCTCACCCCCCTACCATCATACTCTTTCTCTCCCTCGACACCCATCTTGATTGGTATTTTCCCGAATGCTAAGACGATGGCTTCGCATATATATTTCATACCCATCTCTGTACTAACCATGAATTTTCCATCTTCAAGTTTATCTATTTTATTTACTACGTCTCCATATCTGAATTCTCCACCGAATGTCTTCACTTGATCTTCCACCGCCATCGCTAAGTCCGCTCCGTTTGTCACCTTGATACCGGGGTAGTTCTCGATAGTTCCTGCCATTAGGAGTTGGCCCCCTAAGTCTTTACTGATAACTAATGTTTTAAGCCCTTGTCGAGCCAAATACAATGCAGCTGATAATCCGGCTATACCTGCCCCAACTACAATAACGTCATATGTATTTGTATCAACCATTTACTTCACCTTCCTACTATTAGCATAGAATATTCTAAATAGTAGTCTATATATTAATATATCCATAGACCCTATCAATTAATGCAAATAATTAATTATTGTTTAGTGCTTATTTAATTCTTGTTATGACTGTAGAGCTCCTTAAATCAATTGATGTCATGAGTGCAGATGGTTTAGCCGGTCGAGTGTGGCTATATTCCGATAGTTTAAGAATTCATGTAGGTAAAGAAGTTTATGTATATGATTTAGAGGGTAGACCAATATTTATATACTTTAATGATAGGCTATTTGTGAGGGGTTTATCGGGTGAATTTGTTGAGAAGAAGTGGCTTAGTGTAAGGCCGCCTAGAAGATTTTTACGTAGATTGAGGAGTGAGGATGAGAAGAGAAGAATCATTGAGTATGCACATTGGAGACTAGGCACGATACTAAATAATATTGAGGATTATGATATACAGGAGGTAGTTGAAAAGATTTTTAGGATGAATTATTGGAGATTGGAGGTTGATGCAGATAAGTTTAGGAGAATATATCTACCCATAAGTATTTTGCCCCCCGATCAATATCTATCCCTTGTTTTACAGCCAGTTATAGGATGTCCATATAATAAATGTAGTTTTTGTACGTTCTATAGGGATAGAAAATTTAGGATTAGAAATGTCGATGAATTTAGGGAGCATGTGATGATGGTCAGAGACTTCCTAGGGGCTGGGATAAAAATGAGGAGGAAAATCTTCTTAGCAGATGCAAATGCCTTAATAGCTAATACGGATTTATTGGTTTCGTATATGGATATAGTTAGGGATGTGATTGATCATGATAATATTAAGGGGTTCTATGCATTTACTGATTATTTCCATAGAAAAAAGAGTCTCGATGAATTGAGGGAACTCAGGGATAGGGGATTGAAGAGGGTGTATATTGGCTTGGAAAGTGGGAGTGAGAAAGTACTCGAGATATTGAATAAACCAGGGCCTCCAGATATGGCGGTTGAGTATGTAAATTTGTTTAAAGATGCTGGTATAAACGTTGGGGTTATTATATTGATTGGGGCTGGTGGGAGGGAATATTATAAGGAGCATGTTAATGAGACAATTAAGATAATTAATATGATGCCTCTTGATAAGAGGGATATTATATATATGAGTAGGTTGAAGGTTAGGGAGGAATCCCCCTATAGATATTTATCACTTAAGTATGGTCTGACTTCACTCAGTATGGGTGAGATGGATAGACAGATTAGTGATATAGTGTCTGGCCTATCCTTTGATAAGAAGAATGCCCCTATAGTAGCAGAATACGATATTGATGAATTTGTCTACTGAAGCAATTTATTCTCAATAAATCTCGAGATAACTGATTCAAGTTCTTTATAGGAGGGTATGCCCCCTCTATAAATTACCTTACCATTAAGTATAAACACCGGGTCTCTGAA
>WAJV01000041.1 GCA_015523725.1 Candidatus Geothermarchaeota archaeon | reverse complement strand
TCTATATATGTTACTGGCTCAAATGCGTCTGGAAAGACTCTTATTATCTATGGTTTGATGAATATTCTGAGTGAGATGGGGATAAAAGTAGGTTATTATAAACCTATCTCTATAGCTCAGGATAAGTTAGGGCCGGGTAAATGGGTAGATGATGATGTGATTTCTTTAAGAGAGATATTTACACCAGATATTGACTTAGACATATTGTCTCCATTGGTTATCAAAGATCGCTTTATAGAGTATCGTGAAGATATTGATAATATACTAGATAGATTAAATAATTCTTATAAGGAATTATCGAGGGATAGAGATGTATTATTCATAGAAGGGTATGGAACTATAAAAAGTTTATCATCCATTAATCTATCAGGCCTAGAACTATGTAAATTATTTGAGGCTAGTCCACTATTTATAATCCGTAATGGTTATGATAGGGATATCGATGAGTTAATTGTGTGGTATAAAGATGCAGTAGAATTCGGCATAAAGCCATTGGGTACAATTATTAATTCTGTTCCTCTACATCTATGGGAGAGAGTAGAGACATACATTACCGATTTTCTCAAATCCGTGGGAATTAAAGTTTATGGAATACTGCCGGATAGAGACGAGTTCATTGCCCCTACATTGTTGGATGTAGCTGCTGGTCTGGATGCAGAAGTATTATGTTGTGATGATAAATTACATAGATATGTCGGCGATATACTAGTCGGTGCCATGAGACCATCATCTGCACTAAGGTGGCTGAGGTCATCCAGAAATCCATTAATAATAACTGGTGGAGATAGGACTGAGCTCTTATTAACAGCTATCGAGAGTGGTGTAAGCGGAATCATATTGACTGGCAATTTATATCCAGCAATCAAAGTTATTGAGAGAGCAAAAGAGAAGGAGGTTCCATTACTGCTTGTCCAGCCAGATACATATACTGCAGTAGAGAAGTTGAGGAAGATGCATGGAAGAGTGACTCCAGATTCATTAAGGGCTAAGACTAAAATAGTGATCGATTTAATAAAGAAACATATAGATATCGATAGTTTAGTTAACGACATAATTGGATGAATTATTTAGATTCTTTATTGATTAGGATTAATGCCAAGATGTCTATTAATGATATTCATTACTATATAAGCAGGTATAATCGCTAGTAAAGTCTGTACAATATTATATGAGCCAATAATGTAGCCGACATATATAAATACATCCATTTCACCAGGGTCTACTCCAGTTAGGGAGGCCAATTGGTTCTTGAAGAATATGTAGAATTCGGGTGCCACATATAATAATACCAAAATATTTATCATTATCATTGCGAGGGCTCTAATAAATGATGATGATATTAAAACAGCCACTAGATTCTTCACTCCATTTATGTTTAGTTGAATCCGGAGTATCTTATTACAAATAAGTATTCCGAGATACATACTTAAAACTGCCAAATACTTCAAGGGCGGGCCTATAATGAACTCTGTGTTTATCATTAGGCCTAGGAAATGTATAGTCGCTACAGCTAGCCCAACCCACCAACCTCCAGCGAATAATGCAACTAAGTCAATTATCTCTGAAAAATCGATTTTCAAGAATGGTGCTATTGGATAAGGTACCCCATGGAAACTTATCGATATCATTATTGCGGCTGCACCCAAGACACTTGATAAGGCAATTTTCAATGAGTACCTCATTTAAATCACTCAGGTCTATTATTAATTAGCCATATGTACATTATAGGTAGAAATATTTCTATGTTTCTATCCAGATTGGATACTCAATATTGAGTAATATGTTCCCTAACCGATCCATCATAGTTGAATAAATATATTTTATCAGCATAATTAAGTAATTCCGTCTCATGTGTAGCTATTAATATTCTGGTTGAGCCATTATCTATAATTTCCAATAGATATTTTGTAACTAACTCTCTACGTTTCTCATCTAAATATTGTAATGGTTCATCTAGTACAAGATATTTAGGTCTAACTATGAAAGCCCTTATCAGGGAGATTATTTGCCTCTGTCCAGCTGATAACTTCTTGGCCTCCTCACTCACTAAATCACTTATCTCAAAGTAATTTATTAATTTCCAAAGTTCTTCCTCATCTAAATTCATTTTCTTTTGCATTAGGACACCGAACTTAATGTTATATAGGACATCGCCTCTAAGGATAATTGGTTTATCATGTACATAGACGACCTCATTTAGTTTCTCCTTAGCTTTATCTGAATTAAATATATCCACTCCATCTATCTCCACCGTACCTCTTATAGGTCTAATTAATCCAGATATGATTTTGGCTAATGTAGTTTTACCACATCCATTTGGACCCCTAAATATATTGAATCTACCTGATATATTCAGATCTAGGTTTTTGAATATCCATGGGCCATCATATTTGAACCATAGATTCCTTATGTTTATCATTTTCTCCATCCCATTAGCCTCAGAAGAGCTACGATAAATAGATCTATTATTAATAGGATGATTGCTAATGATATAGCTAGGTCGAATTCACCTTTCTCTATCTCGAGTGCAATAGCCGTGGTGAATACCCTAGTGAAACCCTTTATATTTCCCCCAACCATTAGTGCTATAGCTAATTCCCCTATAGCCCTCTGAAAACCTAGAATAGAGGCGGAAAATATTCTGCCCCCTCCCTCGTTGAATACGGTTGTAATTGTATTTAATAGACTGGCCCCATATGTTTTTGCCAACTCTATTATCTCACCCATATCTATTTTCAATAACTCGACAGATATTGAAATGATTAGCGGCGTTATTAATATCGCTTCCCCAATTATTATTGCAATTGGTGTGTATAATAGACCCAACCATCCGAAAAACCCCGTCCTAGATAATAATAGATAGACTAATAAACCAATGACTACTGTTGGTATTCCTACAAATACATTAAATATACCTATAAGTGTCTTGGATAATTTGGTGTTGGTGACTGTTAGTATTAGTGCTATTGGAATACTCCATATGGTAGCAATTATCGTCGCGCTTCCTGATATGATGATTGACCTTATAGTTATCTCGAATATGACGGAGGGGGATACCAAGCCAAAATCACCGTCTACATATTTTATCAAATTGGATAACAACTAAATATTATTAAATAATACTATATTTTTACTAAATTAGGTAATTATCTTCTCCATACTCTACACTAGAATTTATTTGTGGATTACTCTGGGAGGTGTAAGGATATGATTACAGT
>WAJV01000040.1 GCA_015523725.1 Candidatus Geothermarchaeota archaeon | reverse complement strand
GCAGCGTCAGATGTGTATAAGAGACAGATATAGTTGTATCTGAGTTGGACCCTACTAAATTTAGTGAAGACATTAAGGATTTAAGACAGGCTCTAGTTGCAGAAGCAGAAAATATCATAAGAAAATATAGTAAAAAATTTAAAATATATAGTGAAGCAAAGGTGAAAAAATATCTATATTACATTGAGAGAGAGCTAATCGGATTTGGTGCACTTGATGTTATGATGAATGATGTTGAGATTGAAGATATTTCATGCGATGGTATAAACACCCCCGTATATGTTTGGCATAGGAGATATGAGAGCATCCCAACGAATGTCAAGTTTATTGATAAAAAGTATCTGGATGATTACATTATAAAGTTAGCACATAGAGCAGGTAAGCATGTTAGCTCGGCTTTCCCTATTGTCGATGCGATGATATATGGTAAACATCGTTTGGCCGCTAGTTTTAGGGAGGAAGTCTCTCCTAAGGGCAGTACATTTACTATTAGAAAGTTTAGGGAAGAACCTTTCAGTATAGTTGATTTATTGGCATTAGGTACTATAAGTCCTGAAATGGCTGCATATTTCTGGCTACTAATGGAGGGAAAAACTTCTATGCTAATTATCGGTGGTACTGGCGCTGGTAAAACTACCCTACTGAATGCATTGGCTACATTGATTAAACCTGGTTATAAAGTGGTTACAATAGAGGAGACTGCAGAAATTAATCTGCCCATTGATAACTGGGTGCAATTCATAAGTAGAGAAAGTTATGGATTGTCTGGTGTAGATGTAGGCCGGATAACTCTTTTCGATCTAGTTAAAACTTCATTAAGATACCGACCAGACTTCTTGATTGTCGGGGAAGTTCGTGGAGAGGAGGCATTCGTCCTCTTTCAAGCAGTTGCCACAGGCCACGGTGGCTTATGTACTATTCATGGTGAAAGTTTAGAGGCGGCTATTAAAAGACTGACCAGTCCTCCGATGAATGTCTCTGAGAGTTACATTCCATTAATGAATGTTGCAATCCAAATCGATAGAGTTATTTTAAGTAAGGAAAAATCTAAATCCCCTTTTGGTAGGAGAGTTACTCATGTGTGGGAAATTAGAGATTTCGATGATTATATCCCCATATTTGAATGGTCCCCATCAGAGGATACATTCTACAGTGAAATACAAAATAGCATATTATTACCAAGATTGGCAGCAAAAATGGGTGTTAGCATAGATAATATATATGAAGAGATTAGATTAAGAGCACGGTTATTAGAATGGCTTCTAAAATACAACATTAGGCAATTTAGAGAAGTTTTCAAATATATAAGTGAATATTATTCCAATAGAGAGAAAGTACTAAAACTAATAGGAGAAGAGGAATCTGTGGGTATTCAAAAAATAGTAATAGAAAAGGGCAAAGATTCTACGATGGATCTAATACCATATGTGTTTGCTAAAGATAATAGTTTAGAAAAATTATTACCCCATATTAAAACTCTCTTACACATAATTAATAAACATAGCTCACCATATAGAGAAGATAGACTAATGAAGAAGTTTCTGAGGAAAACTAAAATCACTGAATATGATTATAGGAAGATAATGGAGTTACTAATCAAAAATAAAATTATAAAAGCTGAACAAAAAAGAAAGTATAGATATATAGTTCTACGTAGAAAAGGCAAAAGACTCCTTAAAAAAATAGTCGAGAAATCATAGAGATCGTATATATTTAATTATTTTTATTTTCTTTGGACTCTCTCCTAAGTTATTTCCACATGAATTACATTTATAATTAATTATGGGTTCCTCAAAAATTTTGCTACAGTCTATACATTTATATTTAACACCCTCTACAACATAATCATCATTTTCTCTTCGCAATTCTTTTTTGCATTTTGGACATCTTAAATAATTAATATATTGATAAGCTTTTCTTGTACCTCTGTACCCACACATATGTATAATAATTATATCTTTATAGACTCGACTTGATTTACATCTAGGACACAAAAATTCTTTCCTAATATCTGTAGATAAACAGTTATTACAGTATATTTTTTGAACTTCTTCTCTTTTTAATAGATTGCTCAAGACTAGGCTATCAAGTTTACTTACAAGTTTTCTCGAATCTATTTTCAATATAGAATCTAAAGGAGGGTCAAAAAATAAAATATTGTCTATGTCAATCAATGTTATATGGTCATATTCGAATATTCTGGAATAATCTTTAATTTCTGTATGTTCATTTGTTTTTCTATACATGTTTATTAATATTTTAAATACTTATATATAAAAGTTTATTAATAAGTTGTTTTTTCTTTATGTTTTTTCGCAATTTTTATAGAACTTTACTTGCGGATAATGAAAATAATAAAATATCAATATTTATTTCGATGGGCGATCCGAAATATATAATTTCCAAGGATATACCGCAATACATAATTAATTATTTATGTATCGTGCAAATATAAAATTCATTATGTTATGAAAAAATCAATATTAGAAAAAATATTAAGCTTGGTTAATGAGAGTGAGATTGACTCATTAATAGAGATGTTAAATGATTTACAAAAATATTCTCCCAATCTTACATACCATTTTTATTCAATGATACCTCGTAAATATAATTGGCCTAAGGAGAGGGTAAGGTGGGCTCTTCCTAAACTTTTAAAAAAGATAAAAGGTGAGAGAATAAATTTACCTGAACCGGAGCCCAACCTCTTTAGGCTAGGTTTACCCGAGACGCTTATTAAAAGGAGGAGTGTTAGGAGATTTAAGCGTAGGCCACTCACCTTAATCGAGTTATCAACACTATTGTATTATTCTCTGGGTATTAAGGGAAGCTCGTGGGGGATACCCATGAGAATGTTTCCATCTGCTGGTGCTCTACAACCAATAGAGGCATACTTACAAGTCAATGGGGTTGAAGGATTGGAGAAAGGGATATACCATTATGAACCAGATGGACACAAGCTTACATTATTGAGGAAAGGGGATTTTAGTATGCAAATGTATAAATATAGCCTAGAGCAGGACCATGTTAGAGACGCACCATTAAACATAGTTTTATCTATTGTTCTAACTAGGACACAGAGTAAATATGGATTTAGGGCATATAGATATGCATTGCTAGACACTGGCCACGTCGGGATGAATCTGTATTTAGTAGCCACATCAATGGGCCTAGGCACATGCGCAGTAGGAGCATATTATGACCGTGATATAGATAATTTATTTGGTTTAGATGGGGTTGATGAAATATCTATAATTATATATCCAATCGGTGAACCCAAATAACAATTTATAAATAAATTGGGTGAATAGGGATACAGGACATAATTTTTTAGTAAATAGAGTCTAATTGTGATAATCTGATTAACCTGTTCCAATTCAGCTCAACATACTCCTTTATCTTCTCAAGTATATGTCTATTCTCCGGCTTCAATAAATGCCTGAACCGACCCTGCAACTTAAGATATTCTTCAATCGGCTTGGGCCTCCTAACCATAACATTAATCTTTATCTTACCCTCCTCAACCTCGTACAAAGGCCATATCCTCGTCTGCACGGCGAGTCTAGCTACTTCAATCGATAACGCACTATCCATCCTCCACCCAACTGGACATGGGCTGTAATAATGGAAGAATATTGGTCCAATCCCCTTATCAAGATATTCTGATGCCTTAGCAAACTTATTCCACATATCGATAGGATAGGCTGAATTCAAGGTAGCTGCGTATGGAACCCGATGGGCGAGAACAATATCCAATAAATTCTTCTTATTCTCAGGTTTACCAGGTATAACTCTACCAGCTGGACTAGTGGTAGTCGCGGCGCCAATGGGGGTGGCTCCACTCCTCTGGATACCAGTATTCATATAAGCCTCATTATCATAACATACATAGATGAATTTATGCCCCCTCTCAAGAGCCCCACTGAGACTCTGTAAGCCTATATCAAATGTCCCTCCATCACCACCAAAAACAATTATCTTATAATCTTTCCACCCCCTCTTACGCTTAAGAGCCCTCAATGCAGCTTCTATACCCGATGCAGTGGCAGCAGCATTCTCGAATGCATTATGCACCCATGGAACCCTCCAAGCAGTATTAGGATAGAGTGTAGTTGCGACCTCAAGACAGCCAGTCGCATTAACTACAGTCTTCGGCCCATCAACAGCCTTTAAAGCAATCTTAACCATGGGTGGAATACCGCATCCAGCGCATAAACCATGTCCAGATGCGAATAATTCTTCCCTAGGAATCTCATTCAATCTTCTAATGAAATTGGCCATCCTCAAATCACCCCCTCACACCCAGCCAGACAATCTTCTCGTCAGTCTCAACCACTAGGTGTAACGCCTTCTCCGCTAGATCCGGAGTAAAGTCTCTCCCACCGAGACCATAGATTACATTGAGTATCCTAGGAGACAAGCCATACTTCAATAGGGTTGAAGAAACATCCATAAATAACTGTCCACCTGGACTCCCATAACTAAAGCTTCTATCCATAACCACAATATTCTTTGCATCCTTGATAGCCTCTATAAGCTCCTCTTCCGGAAATGGACGGTATAAAGTAAGGCTAACGACACCAACCCTCTTATTCTCCCTCCTCCACTTCCTAACCATATGCCTAATGGTGCCGGCTGTCGAACCCAATAATACAAATATTGTCTCAGCGTCATCAATATAGAGGGTCTTCAAGGGAGAATATCTTCTACCACTAAATTCCTTATATTCCTCAAACACCCTATTAATAATGGGCTTGGATGAATAGATAGCCTCAGCCTGCTGACGCTTAATCTCCATATAATAATCTGGTAGAGCCAATGGACCATATGTAATAGGATTATCAGGGTCAATAGGGTTAACCGGCTTCCTCTCCGGGAGGAATCTAGACACCTCTTCACTATCGGCAAATATATTTAATGGCTCAACACTATGGGTCAAAATAAATCCATCTAAATTTATTATGGATGGTAATAATACATCCCTATCCTCAGAGACTCTATATGCAATTAAAGTCAAGTCATAAGCCTCCTGAACAGTCTCCGCGAAGAACTGAATCCAGCCAGCATCCCTAGCTGCATATGCATCATCATGACTACAATGAATATTAATCGGGGCTGAGAAAGCCCTATTACCCAGAGCCATGACTACAGGCGCCCTTAAACTAGAAGTAATATATAGTATCTCATACATTAGTGCAAGTCCTTGGCTGGCTGTGGCTGTAAACACTCTGGCACCAGCTAGTGATGCCCCCAATGCCGCCGATAAAGCACTGTGTTCAGACTCAACGGGAATAAATTCAGCATCCAACTCCCCATTATATACAAACTCACTCAACCTCTCCACAATTATTGTCTGTGGAGTAATTGGATAAGCAGATATTACATCAACATTAGCATGTTTAACGGCATATGCTACTGCCTCATCCCCATTCAAACCAGTCCTAATCTGCCTAACAGTTATAGACATTATATACCACCCTCCTCAACCATATCAATAGCATCCGTCGGACAAACATTTGCACATATACCACATCCCTTACAATGATAATAATCAACATCTACATAATCATCATCCAGCCTAATGATACTATTATCTGGACATGACACCCAACACATTAGACACTTAATACACTTATCCAGGTTTACAACCGGCCTATGACTACGCCAAGTACCAGTCTTAACATCAACCGAGGTAGCTGGTACATTAATTACTCCCCCAATAGGCAACTCCATCCACTTATTAGGCCACTTAACCAAGGCTAATCACCTCACTATATCCCCTCTTAAGGGCCTGAATGTTCCTCTCCAAAACCTCTCCAGAGAATCTATTCCTCATAACCTCAATGGCAGAATCCAATTTAACTATATTTGTAGCACCAATCAATGCACCCAACATAGCAGTATTATAGATGGGGCGCCCAAGAGTATCCAACGCTATCCTATAGGCATCCACCATAAATACATGACGCCCCCGATAATCTCCAGGTACATTAGAGTCGTGGATATTAAATATGAATCTAGTTTCTTCATCAACACCCTCCAGAATCAACTCCTTATAGGTAATTAATGTCGGATCTATAACGACTACAATATCTGGGTTCAAAACACCATACCTAATCTCAATCTCTTCATCATCAATCCTAGTGTAACTCCTTACGGGAGCCCCACGCCTCTCAGGGCCAAACTCAGGTATATGAATAGCATATTTCCCTTCATAGATCGCGGCCTGACTAAGTAAAATACTACTAGTAACTACTCCTTGCCCACCGCGCCCATGCCACCTAATCTCAATCAATTTAACCACCTATCCAGACCCAAATAACTAAATAAACAATTTATTTAAGACAATAATTGATATAAACTTAGTATGTAGATAGTATAGGAATATATATTTCATCTTTTCCTTTTTATAAAAAGATACACCAAAATTATTGACACAAATACCAAAATAAACATAATCAAATATGTCCCCCAGCTATATCCGCCACCCAATCCAGCCTTTAAATGCAATGTATATGGCTCAACCCTAAACCCATCCATATCAACAGTTATAACGAAATCCGCCTCCCCAATATCAGACCTAAATTTATAAACATATTCCCCATCACCCACATTACTAGTGGTGGAACCATTTACAAATACCTCTGCACCCTCAACAGGAGAACCGTCAGACAAATAACTCAAAGAAATATTGATAATATATTCCCCATCAACATAGTTTCCAGCTGCATCTATGTCAATCTGATCAAACAATATTTCCAGAGTATTTGATTTAAAGGCCGTTAGATTATACATATTGTCGATAACCTTCTCCACCGATACCTTTAACAAACCTATACTATTACCACTAACAACGTAATTAAAGACACCGTTCTTAACTGGAACCCTTTCCCCATTTACAAATATATATCCATTAAATGGATGACTCAACAAACTATACGATACATTGCCGATAATCGATAAATTTGAGCCCACCGGATACCTACCACTAATTTGTCCATCCAAGACCACATTTATATAATCCCATACAACGGTAATATTTTGCTCCGTGAAGTTCTTAACATAAATCTCTGTTCCATCAATATTTATACTCGCGTTATTAAATGTAATGACGAGACTACTCGGAATATTTCTTTCACTCAAAACTAGACTAGCATTATGGGCGCTAACTTGGGTATTATTAGATAGATATAGGGTAAAATCATTAATCCTACTATTATTATGCATCCACATAACATCGAACCTAATAACTGGTGATTCACCAATATTCATAATAATTGTGTGATTACCTCCGCTTGATATTATAGACCTTGCACCCAAGACTCTAATTCCCTTGAAAATTAATCCAGTGTAAAATGCTTTGGCGGACAACTTAATTGGCGGATATAATCTATTATAATTTACCGTGGTATGGAAATCATATATACTGAGATTCTCACCCCTAACAATATTAGGTATATGTATTGACTCCGACCCATTAATCAATACATTAAATAGCAATGTGTTATTCATGTATAATGGGAATGCAAATAAACCTCCATCAGAATTTATATCCAAAGATACATATTCACCAGGTAAATAGATACTCTTATCGGTCTCGATAGATACATTATAAGGTATCTTACCCAGATAATGTGTCGTTGTAAAGTTGTAGAATGTCGCTTCATATGAATTCCCATATTTATCCTCAGCATATACTCTAAGTGAAGCATATTCTCCCCCCAACTTATCAACACTTAGGTATGCCGTAGTCATTGTATAAGATAGGAAACTACTCGTTACAGTTGTATATGGTACTTCAGTCCAATTCCCTCCATCCCAACTCAAATATATGTTCAGCCTCTTAACACCGCTTATTGTTAGAAATGATAGCGAGGGTGTATATCCCTCCTTCATAATAATGGGAAACACCGCCTTATACAATATCGGTGGGTTGAAGAAATCACTCCTAGTGTCGAACTGAACAGTTGATTCTACCCTAGTATATAGTGAATAATTCAATATATAAAGTGAGTGAACCCTATATATCCCCAGATCCATCCTATGCCTAATTAATCCTAGTAAATCAAAGTCATTAGCTTCACTAGAATTACTTACTAAGGAACCATTGAAGAAGATCTCTTGAATTGACTTACCCTCCGCTATAACGTCAGTCGGTTGAATCGAGGTAACTAATGCAGATGTAATATTTAGATATGGTGTCCCATTCAGAAGAACGCCTTGTTGTATAAATGTAGACGGAATATATGGCGGCTTAAGGAGATTTAACTTAGTCGATAAATCTGTTGTCGGGTCAAAGAATGCAACACCTCTATACCTAAGCCTATCCTTATCAAAAGCCACTAACCCCAAGTTACCTTCCCCTACTGTATTCATATGAAGCAGATATTTCCCTCCCTGATACAATGGAGTTATGACTAAATATGTGTACCTAAGGTGTGGCGGGAAGAAGGCTAGGCCTCCATACATAACATCTGCATCCATAATTGATGAGGTATCCAATTCATATGTAGATACCTTAGGTGGGACAAGGCCTAAACTATTCCTATCTATTTTCCAGACGAATGAATAATATTCAAACATGTAATCAATATTTTTATAGGGTGACGCCTTGAATAGACTGGGTACACTAACATACTGTATATTCAGCACTAAATAATTACTCGTATTTATAGAGAATATGCATCGAGTATCATTATAAATATCCCATGTTCCAGGTAAGAATGCTGTTACAGACCTATTCCCAAATATATGGAATGAAGCTATAAGGAAGTAGGGAATATTGACTCCCCCACCAAAAGTTAATGGTATATATGTCTCAGTAGCCAAGGCTACTGAGAAAGCCAAATAATATTTACCTAAACCACCCCTAACCTCCAGACTCCTCGACCCGAAGTAAACAGGTCCAGTAATATTATGTGGGCCACCAGAATAATTGAGTCCCAATGCGAAGAAGACATAATTGCCTGGTGGGAGACTGAACCAAGCATAATATCTAAATGGTTTTCCACTCAAATATTCATATCCAGTGGGTAAGAGTATCCTATTTGGATTCTCCTTATCATATGCAAAGAATATCCCATCTAGGTATCCCTCCTCAACAGTAATATTAGTGACTACTTTGGGAAGAGAGGCGATTGAATATACAGCGGATAAATTGAATTGATTATCAATAATCAGGTGGATATAGCCATAATAGAGTGTATGATTAGATACATTGACATTTAATGTGATAAGAGATTCACCATATGGTGATAAATTATTTGTAAGGCTCAAGCTTAGAATATTACTCGATAAATTTTTACGTGGACCATAGAAATCATACAAAGAAATGCCTCCCCGACTAATTACATGATCCCTGCCTCCCAACTCCCTAAGCCTAAAAACAATATTTATTGCACCCAAATCAGTCGAGTTGGAGATGGTTGGATTCTGAAAAGCAACACTTGTATTTAGGGCATCTACTCCATTAACAACACCCAACCCCATCGAAAAAGCATCTAGACCAGAGCCATTAGCGGTAGATAACAATACCGACTTGACAGTCTCAGGATCATAATTAGGATGTACCTGAAGAATAAGGGCTGCTAAGCCAGCCACATGAGGAGTAGCCATACTGGTTCCATCCAATGGTATATAGTCCCCACCAACACCATGTACAATTTTATCACTATAACGTTCCCTAAATAATTTCTCTAGGAATGAGCCGTGGGCCAGTGGAGCCACAATATCTACACCAGGCGCCAATACATCAGGCTTAACCCTCAAATCACCCGTAGGACCCCTACTACTAAACTCAGCTAAACTCCAGTTCTTCGCAATAGCTCCAACAGTAATTGCCTTCCTCGAAACAGCGGGTGAACCCAGTGAACTATAGTTAGGTCCCTCATTTCCAGCGGCAACAACGACTACAACACCCATATCCACGGCGCGGTCAACAGCTAGACTAAGGGGATCATCACCAACACCATTATATCCCCCACCTAAACTAAGATTAATCACATCTATACTTTTGTTAATAGCATACTCAATACCCTTAATTATCCAACTAACATATCCAGACCCATTATTTGCCATAACCTTTATATTAGCCAAGTATGCACCGGGGGCAACACCTTTATACACGCCTCCACTAGCAGCTCCAGTCCCAGCGGCAATCCCGGCTACATGAGTGCCATGCCCAAAACCATCCCCCGCATCCTCACCCGGAACAAAACTAACATTATATATAATCTTCGACTCTCCATTCGGAAAATAGAAATCGGGGTGATTCGCATCTATACCTGTATCCAAAACACCTATAACCACTCCAGAACCATTTACATCAAAACCAAATGATTCACTCAACCTCCTTAATTCATCAGGGGGAAGTATCATCGGCACAGACTCATTTAACCTAATCTTAACTAAATAATCCGGAGCTATACTACTAACATATCCATTCAATAGGAGGCGTGTAACATTAATTATTGGGATCCTGGCTGCAATAAATGGGAATAATTTATAGACATATTCTACATTTCCCCCAAAATGATGTATAGCATGAATAATTCGACTAATATCATTAACATCATTATTTAACTTTATAATAACCGGCACCTTCAAGGAATAAAGTGCATCATCAATAGGAATGATTTTATCGTCACCTTTAATTCCTAGATATGATTTGATCTGATCAATTGGATAATATACACCAAAACCTAAATACAGATAAGACTGGTTACCTAAATCAATTATCCTCAAGGGATATTTTGTGGCCAGGGTATCGATCGGCCTAAATAACCATTTATATGAATTAGGTATGTTTAAAGAGGCCGGGCTGCTGACACTAGGTTGGATATATGGGATCATCAAGATAATAATTAATGATACAATTAATGCCTTTGAAAAGGGATTAAACAACATAACCAGATCACTACCGAGCCTAAATATTACTACAAAACCATTACAAAAAAATGTTTGAATATAGAATTATCTAAACAAGCCATTTAAATCTCTTAGATCATCAATAACTGGGACATTAACTCTAATAATGTCTCTAGGACGATCCCTATAGGGCCCATACAACTCATAATAATCCCATAGCCCTGTATACAATATCGCCCCGGCACCAATATTCAATGCACCCACCACATCATCCAGATAAGTGTCACCCACATGAACCAACTCATCTATCTGTACGTTAAGTGAGTCCGCCAATCTCTTGAAAGCCTCTGGACTAGGCTTGACAAAACCTATATCACACGATGAAATAACAACATCAACATATTTATCTATACCTACATTCCTAAGCAACGCCCTGACACCGACCTCGTTGAAAGACGTATTGGTCAAGATCCCAATCCTATATCCCTTAGACTTCAAATCTTCTAAAGCCTCAGAGGCCCCCTCAGAAACATGGGGCTTAAATGATAAAGTAGCATCGACATACTCCCTGGCAATCGATTCGATCACCGAGTCATCCAACTCAACTCCTAACATAAACGAAAAGTACTTAATTAATCGGGGTATTGGTGTTATCATCCTAATATGGTCAGTCAATTTATAATACCTAAATAATTCCTCTCTCTCAACATCAACATACCTACTGAAGTATTTCTCCAAGACATTTATTCGACGCTCCACATACCCCCTCGCAGCGATATCATCTTCCCAAATCAGGGTAAACCATAGATCGAATGATACTGCCTTTACATCACGAAACAAATTCCATTCACCTAATTGGCAAACATTTATGCATATAATCTAGGTAAAAACTAATAAAGATAATGGTATAAATTAAATGCGGGAGAATTATGTACAGGTTAAAACTATATTCTACCATGGCACTTACATTAGCATTATTCATAGGCATAACGACATTAGCAATAGTTTTCATAGGTCAGTACCTAGGTATAGGGCTATATACAGCAGTCACACTCGCCATACTATTCAATCTATTCCAATGGATATTGGCCCCAAAAATAATTGAATCAATTTACAGAGTCAAACCAATAGATGAAACACAAGAACCGAGGCTCCACAGAATACTAGCCAGTCTAAGCAACAAATATAGAATTAAGAAAGCAAAACTAATGATTGCAGATATCGATGCACCCAATGCATTCGCATACGGGAGCATATTTGGGGAGAAGAAGGTTGCTGTCACAAGAGGACTATTAAATAGATTAAATTATGATGAGGTGGAGGCTGTATTAGGGCATGAGTTGGGACACATTACACATAGAGATGTATCAATAATGATGGGTCTATCACTACTACCAACAATATTCTACCTATTATGGAGATACTCATTATATGGAATGTTATTCAGCGGATATGGAGGCAGAGACGATAGAGACTCGAGTGGAGCAATATGGCTAGCAATAGGTGCAGCATCACTAATATTCTACATTTTACTAAACCTAATCCTACTAGGTTTTAGTAGACTCAGAGAATATTACGCCGACCTAGCTGCGGCTACAAAAGTAGATAATGGACCAAGGAAATTAATGAGGGCCTTAATAAAAATAAGTGAGTACAGACCTACGAAGAAAAGTGGGTCAATGTCATATGGTGGCTTCAAGGCCCTCCTAATATCTGATCCAGACACCACAATAAATATAAGCGATCCATACAACATAGATGCAGCGATAGAAGATATATCTAGAAAAAAACTATCGCTTAGCGATAGATTAATGGAGTTATTCAGCACCCATCCCAACCTCATAAATAGAATAAAGAGACTTAAAGAGTTAGAGTCCAATGAGTAAAAAATATGGATTAGGAGATATCTGGGAGGAAATAATTAGAGACATTGAGGATACAGCCAAGCAATACAGCAAAGTTAATAGAGCAATAAGCTTCGGATTATCAGATAAATTAAGGATAGAGGCAGCAAATAAAGTAGCTAAAGAAAAGATAGTTGTTGATGCCGGATGCGGCCCAGGAGATATGACTATAAGAATAATGGAAAATAGGGAAGATGGATATTTAATATGTCTCGATGCCGACTACAATCTCTTAAAAATTCTTTTAGGCAGGTTATCACCAATACAGCTAACAAATATAGACATTATAACAGGATTATTTGAGGAAATGCCCTTGAGAGATTCTTCATCGGATAGTGTAGTAACCTCATTCTCACTAAGAGACTCAATACACTTATATAAAGCATTAGAGGAGATCCATCGAATACTTAAGACCGATGGCCGATACATTGATATAGATATTGGTAAGCCTGATAACAAGTTAGTTAGAGAAATATTTAATATATTTCTCAGGGTAATTACCCCATTAATTGCATCATTCTACTATGGCTCAATAATAAATCCATGGAAAGACCTATACAAAACTATTCAGGGAATACCAACGAATAAGGAACTGGTAAAGATTATGAAGAGAATATTTAGTCAAACGGTATTAAGTGAGAAAGTGTTTGGTAGCCTAATTATGATTGAGGCATCTAAATAGAGGCTATTGCCTCCTCAAGAACACGGTAAGTCTTTATACTATCACTTCTACCAACGATTATGATTGTGTCAACATAACTACTGATTATCTGAGTAATGTTTATTCCATTTACATATAATAAGAGGGTAATATAGTGAACAACCCCCATCGTATCAATTATCTCAGTAGGGCTAACAATAATAACCGCACTTTGATTCTTATAAACACCTATAGCATTATCAAGGTCAATATTTTCCTTAAACCTATTGAAAGTCATTTTATCCATAACAATAGTGAAGGTATCCCTACCTTGTGTTAAATGAATAAACCTTCCTCCCCCAATAGCCGGGGTCAACGCATCAATAACTGTAGCCAAATACTTTTTATCATAAGTCAATAATACAACATCATTGATAAGCTCTATCTGCGATCTTCTAAGTACACCAAGTATCTTAGGCTCACTCAACTTCCTCATAGACCTCAATTTACCACTATACCTCTTCAAAGCCATTTTTATAGCATAATGGGATGGATGGAGACCCTTAAGCTCCTCAACAACCTCTTCATAAATCATCCTAGCTATACCACTCAAGTTTCCATAATTAAAAATAAGTGAATCAATTATAGAGGGATGGCGATTAATTACCCTCCTAACGGCCTCTGAGACAGATATCTTCTCCTCCACCATAAACAATATTAATTACTCAATCAGAATAAATAACTATTTGGCTAATGAATAACTTCTTTAAACCACTCAACTATAGCATCATGAATAAGTTGTGCGGCTATAGCTGCAACTATAATCGACATCACCCTAGCAATAGTTGTAACCACACCCCTACCAAGATAAACATATACATAATTAGCATACCTTAAAACCAAATATATTGTTATTGAAACGGCTATAATCGAGAACAATATGATATGTATAGGATATATTGTAATTAGGAGTAATAAGGTGGTTATAGCACCCGGGCCAACCAATAATGGACTAGCTATCGGGACAACGGCGAACTCCTCTACATCCACAGACTTTGTTCTAGGCAACCCACCCAACATATCTATCGCTATCGCCATTAATATTATTCCACCACCCAATCTCAATGCAGGTAGACTAATACCGAATAACTTGAGTATATAATTACCACCAATAGCGAATATAGCCATTAACCCACCACATACAAAACTAATGCGGCTAACAATCAAAGTTCTTTGCTTCGAACCTACTTCAGATACAGCATCAAGATAAATCGGAATGACTGCAAATGGATCTATAATTGCTATTAACTGCACATATGCCATAAATATAGAAGTTATTATGTCAAACATATTGATCACCTGTATATCCTGAGACTATATCTAGTATGAACTCTTAATATATCAAGATTTAATACACTTAGCATAGTTATTACTTTTAAGCTTAGAAGGGTGAATACTGGGAATGAAGGGGATGAATAAGGGGAAGGTGGCTAAATGCCATGAAATCAATGAAAATTTAATCGCCGAGGTCTATGAACTGGCGGCTCAAAAAATAAGCGACCCATTATTAAAAGGAATATTCCTATTTATAGCTCATGACTCGAGGAAACACGCTGAGATCCTTAAAGATATAGCTAAAGAATATGGTGTAACAGATTTAAACCCAAATGACTGCGCCAAATTCACCGGTGCAGGATATGGATTAATGGGATTACTCGTAGACGCAAAAACGAAAATTCAAAAGGCAGAGACTGACAAGGACATACTCGACGTCATCCAAGGAATAGAGACTGTTGAATCAACGCTAGTCGAACTCGATAGAGAAATATTGGTGGATGATTTACCAGATGAGGAGAAGAGAATAATGTATAAGAAATTAATTACGTATATTGAGGAAGATGAAGTAAGGCATGAGAAAATTATTCGGAGCATATTTGATATGAATAACTGGAGAATAAGGAAATAGGAAAATATCAATTTATTCCTTCTCTTAAATACTTAATGTGATTATTTTGTGTATAAATTGGTGAAGGAAAATAAATAAGATTGAAATTTTAGAATCCAGATATTTCAGGGAAGTAAATATTGTATTAAACAATTCTATTATCCAGAAATTCTTGAATCCCTTCCTATCTGGGAAGAAACTGGGAAATATATTGAGAGAAACGACCAAAGATTTACTACATGAGATAGATACAAATGACCTGGAAAAAATAGTCACTTCAGTAATCCTAATGGGGGGGAAATACTATTATATAGAGGAAAACCTGGTAGAACTCGGTCTTAAACCTATGAAAGGAGAAATTATAATAAAGAGTCGTGAAGAATATAGAGATGGAGACATCGTAGCCAGGATAGTTGAAGATAAGGGACTCAAGAAAATAATATGTAATGATGGGGATTGGAACATAATTATTGGTGAGACAATAGCAAGTGGGGCGACGATGGAGACATTCCTAAATTATATAGCAGAATGCAGCAGATACATCAATAAATTAATAATCATAGGATTCCATACCTTTAGAGGCATCAAACGTACACTCAAAAATATAAATAAACTTGGAATAAATGCAGAAATATATTCATTAGGAGGGCTGCTTGGCCTCGGAAAGAACTTGACTGACATGACATTGGGAGACGCCCCTAATGAAATTCCAGAGCCCGTGACTAGTAAAGTGTTTTCAAGATTGGGACAAACAATAGGTAAAAGATTATGTATGGTAGGTGATTTCACTAATAGTGTTGCACACCCGGAAAAATATATTGCAGAGAGAGTGATTCAATTTTGGGAGATTTATAGAGAGACCCAGGAACAGAAGGCATTATATTATATTAGAGAAGGTATATCACGGCTAATGACTATGGGTCTATCGATCGAGAATATAGACAATTTAGTAGATATGGAATACAAGAAGAGAATCAGCTTAATCGGCGAAAAGCCACCCAAACATAAAATTACTGTGGAAGAATTGTTAAAGAGTATTATATAAAAAGATATGTGGATGATTATTCACTGTAGGTGAAGAATGATACTACATGCGGCCTAGTTAGATACCATATTATTATGAGGTCAATAATTATACCAATTATAGAACTCGGATTAAAACTCAATATACCAAGAATGATACCGATAACAGCGAAAACAATATGAAGTATTCTAGCTAAATTACTTGCATTCCATAATAAATAGCCGATCACTATCATTATCAAACCAAGTACTACCAAGATAATGCCCATTAACGATATAATACCAGCCATAAACCCACCAAATGGAAATGAATTAGGCGGAATCATCGTCATCCAGTAAGGACCCAACGCAGCTAGAACAATGCCCCCCAATAAGGCCAAGATACCAAAGATAATGTCCAAGACCGATAATATAGCCACCCCCAAAGGCCTCTCAGGACGCTCCTCCATAATAAACACCAAATACTTTAAAAAATATTAATTAAGTCAATGATTTAAGCCTTACACAACAAACTAAACTATATTTAATCGACTCAAGCTATATTAATATATTTCTTGATGAATAAATTAGACATAAGCATATATTACAACACTATAGCACCATCATATAATTATCTCTACAGAGAAGAACAACTAAAGAAATATAGGATATCGCTTAATAGGAGCTTAATCAACCTCGATGAAATAGTTAATATAGTTGATATAGGTATAGGAACATCACTACTACCAAAATACCTTGAAGAGGAGCTCAAGATTAAGGATTTATATGTAATAGGACTAGATATATCGATAGAGCTAATTAAAAGAAGCCTAAAACCTAAACATATATTAATCGATTATATCTTGGCGGACGGAGAGGAACTACCTCTCCGTAATTCGAAAATAGACTTAATAACTTTATATACAGTTATACATCACTTCAATAAACCACTTAGATTCATCGAGAGACTCTTAAATATGAGAGTCAGAAACTTGATAATATCATTCCTAGGATTTGATATGCATAAAATATATGGATTTGTAAGTGAGAGATTTAGAAAAATGCATGATAAAATTTACCATATTGAATATAGGATATATAGTAAAAGAGAATATATTTTGATACTAACATTAAACCAGTAGAGGGATCATCATGTTAATTCTGAATGTAACCGATATACATGGAAATAGAAAAGTGGTTAGAGAATTATATCGAGAGTATGGAATAGATTACTTCGACTTAGTAATAGTAAATGGGGACATTACCGATTTCCATGGAATTGACCTAGCAGAATTAATATTATCCATGCTATCGAGATTAGGAAAAGAGACTCTATTCGTACCAGGAAACTGCGACCATCCCAAACTCCTAGAGATTGATTCACTAGGGGGCGCAAAAAACATTCATAACCAGATCATGAGGCTCCAAGAACATAAAGATCTAACAATATATGGATACGGTGGATCAACTCTAACACCATTTAATACATGGATAGAATTCCCGGACAAAAAAATAGCTGAAGATACTGAACATATACAAAAACCACATATTGTTGTTGCACACACTCCACCCTATAACACAAAAATTGATAAAACCTGGATGGGTAGACACGTAGGATCAAAATCTATAAGAGAATTTATTCTAAGGGAGAAGCCGTTGCTAAGTCTACATGGCCACATACATGAAGCCCGTGGTATGGATAATTTAGGGTCAACCATCGTTGTAAATCCAGGTCCCCTGAGAAATAGATATTATTCCATAATAAAGCTGAAGAATGATCTTTCCATAGATAAAGTAGAGCTACTGCAATTAAAGAAGGATTAATTTTATATAGACTATATAGATAGTACATTATTCTATATATTTTTGGTGAATATATTTGGAGAATAAATTAATAATTAGAAGAATTCAATATACTGGAAGGTCATCTTATGTAGTCTCACTACCTAAGAGATGGGTAATCGGTAATGGACTAGATAAAAATAAAGCTTTATACATGTATATCCTCAATGATAAGGCAATCCTACTAACACCGACAACTGAAATCAATAAAAAACAGAGAATAGCTAAAATATTAGTTCAAAATGGCGAGAATCTAGGTAAATTAATCAGGAAGATAATAGCATACTATATAAAAGGATATGACGTTATAAAAGTATATACCGAACATGAATATCTCTCACCCAGATTAAAAAATAGTCTCAAGGAGCGTGTCAAGAAATTAATATTCGGATCAGAATTTCTAGATGAAAGCGCAAGATATTTATCAATACATATAATAGCCTCAGCCATAGACCTAGACATATCGACAGTTATTAAAAGGATGGCGGGAATAGCAATAAATATGCATAGAGACACCATAAACGCACTTCATTTAAGGAATAAAGAGATGTTGAGGGAAATAGTCACCAGAGACGATGACATGGATAGACTATACTTCCTATCAGTTAGAATGCTCAATCAATATGCCGACATATCTAATCTAGATCGTTCAAAGGAATTCATAAATAAGTTATGGGAACTTATGGAATATAGAGCGGTGGTGAGATACCTAGAAAGAGTCGCCGACCACTCAACAATAATAGCATCAAGCATGCATTCAGTAATCGATATATATAAGGACATTGATATAGATATCTTGGATAAGCTAAATACATTATCAGTAAAATCACTAGAATTAGCTATTAAAGCACTAATAGACCTAGATATCGAGAAGGCTGAGAAAGCAATATCCCTCAAACCCAAAGTTAGGGCGATTGAGGAGGATGCTATAAAGAGGCTAGCTGAATATACAAACCCAAGACTAATTTCTTCACTCAGGATATCAATAGAGAGCTGCAGAAGAGTATTTGAGTATAGTGCGGGGATAGCTGAGATAGCGATCAACCTACAGTATAAATAAATTACAGAACTATATTTTTGGAGGATACCTTCCCCGTATATTATAAGCCTTTAAAGCAAGAGAATATCCTCTCTTATACTCCTCTAAATCTATCTTCTTAATAGATAATTTAATATCATTACCTAGCCTCTCAACAATAATTTCCTCCAACAATTTATCTATATATTTAGGGGAACGGAAAAGCGCAGCAACATTTTTACAAATATAGATTGTTAGGGATCCCCTAACCAGTTCAGGATTATGCTCCACTAGATTTATAGCTGCACCCAATAACTTTTTAACGCCAGTAACATACTCATAGTCACCATAATATTCTCCCCATAAGTCGTATACTACGCCTCTATCATCCTCTACAACTATGGATAACGAATACCCAGCCTCACCGATAAAGCCACACAAAAAAAATTTTATCATATTATTGAAGATTATGTCTTCAAATACATAATATTACATTTATATAAAAAAGAGAAAATTTAGGGAGCAGTTAGAGGAACCTCTTCCTCAATAGCAACGTCACTAAGATGGTTACTATTAAAAGAGTAGTTATACTGAGTATATCTAGTGGGAACTCTGGTATGACAGATGATGAATTCACCATTATGAAGTGTTCACTATGTGTATAGAAGATCTCGATAACCACATGTGTCGCGTTTTCACTTACGACGTTAAATGTCTTGGGTGAGCCATCCAAGTATACATTATATGGTGGAGCTAAAAACGATTTAGGTATAGCAAGCCTCAAATATCCACTAGTCCCATCTGGCCCCAAAACATATAGGCCTATAGTTCCATTGTTAGGTGCAACAAATGCCATTACTCCACTTAGAGAAGAATTTGTTTCAATGGATAAATGGAACTCCATACCATTATATTCCATTGTTACATGATGAACAAAGTCAGGCAATGTTACGTTACTCTTGGTAGTGTGGACCTTGATTGTAGCCTGTATTAATGGATATGAATGTATACTTATAACTCCAAGGTTTGAATCTTGCTGAGCATTCACCCCAACCGCTACAGTCGCGGCAGGATAATAATAATTGCTCCTTACCGAAATATCCACGGTAGTTATCGTAAGGTTGAATCCAGAGTAAGATATTTGCCATGGGAATTTTATTACGAATGAACCGTTGCCACTAACCATTACATTAAATGAGGGTAATGGAGCCGGAACATTCGCATGGGGAGTCACCATGATAGTTGGATTCTCCAAGAGGCCGCTTCTATCCGCGTCATCAACTACACCGGTTATGGTTGTCAATGGTAAGTCATATACCAAGTCAACGACATTTGTACCTGGGGCGGTTATAAATTGATATACTTTATATGCATAGAAACCTACCGAATTAACAGCATCTCTATCCCCAAAGTTTATTGTTACATTATCTCCAGGCATAAAGCCAGTTGGCAACTCATAATAACCGTTGGAGTCTGTGAGTGCATAAGACGCCCATCCGTTGGAGGACATAGCCAATATCTCAATATTACTAAGTGGAGCCCCATTTCCATCAGTTACATGGCCCTTGATCAGTACAGCATTCTGAAGTTGAACATTATAAGTCGTGTCGCCAGATATAGTTACAGTCCCTTGGAATAATGCATAACCATACGCCACAACCCTAACCGAATATACATCACCATTCTTAATATTCGTGGTAATAGAATAATGCCCATTAGAATCAGTCACAGCATATCCATATAACCCTGACGAGTTGGAATATACACTCACCAAGGCCTCATTAACTGGTGCGCCACCGGGTCCCGTCACAGTTCCACTTAGAGTTACACTGGCATCCAGACTCACATCATGATTTATTAATTCTTGACCAAAATGAGGAGCCATGTCGAATGACTCGTCCTTACTTAATACATTACCAATTTGAGAAGGTGAAGAGGTAATCATATTGAAGGGGAGGTTAATCTTATTAATCATTGAATATCCGGTTAAATTATTGTACAACGAAAAATACTCTAGCATCATAGGGTCTAATGGCATATAATTGATATTCTCAACCGATCTATTCCCCACTGTTACGGCATACCTACCATTGGCATCCGATGTCACAGATGACTTAGAAGATACTTGTATACCAGGTGCAGGGGAATTACCAACAGATAGGGTACCCGTTATCCAAGGAGCCCTCGCAACAGGAATATCAACAACATTATGACTAGAGTCGATCAAAACATTATTCATTATCTTGTCCAATATAGTAACACCTGAGACACTGATACTCGCATATGTTCCCGACCTAACCAATGCAGTGACTTCACCGCTGGAGTTAGTAGTCAGAGTCAATGAAGAACCATCTGGAAGATTGAGTGTAACTTGTGCATTTGGTACAGGAACCGCTTGGGGCTGGGCATATGCATTGCCACTAGCAAGTAGCGGTATCACTAGTACAAAAAACATTATAGCAACCAAACCACTTTTCAAGTTCATCCACCATATCCAAATTTTTAATAATAGACTATAAACAATCTCCCATATTTAAATATGATGTAAAATCCATATTTAACTTACATATTAATTTTTCGAATTTTAATCCAAATAGCTATTTTTTTCATAAATATTCGATCTTACTATAAATACTTATCCCACGCCTTGAAAGCTCCCTAAAGAAATCATCTGGATCATATACTGCCTCAGGAGGCAAAACACCACTTGAATCGACCCTACCATCTATAATAAATTGCATACCTATTGACAATGGTATACCGATATTCTTAAAATATGCCCTAGATCCACCCCATTCATCAGGGTGAGGATGTTCATTCCACACAGTTACTAAAGCTTCCCTACCATCCCTACTACCCCTAGCCTTAACAAGCAATCCATAACCCCATATCTTAGTCTCCTTAGCCCTAGGATTATTAAGTAAATATCTATATATAAAATCCATCGGCTTAACCTCGACACCATCAAAATCAACCGGATTATTCTCATAAAAACCATAATATAATAATGTTTTTAGAAGATCCATCGTCTCATCCGGCCAAGTACCCCTCACATAAACCCTCCTAACACGCTTACCTAGATACTTAGGCAGTGTATACGTCTCACTATGTGGCACACATACCGTGAGCCTCCTACCAATCAATGGAAAGAACTCCGCCTCCTCCGCACCGAAAAAAGGCGGTACGGTTCTCCAGACACCATCCTCATAAACAACCCGCTCCTCAAGCCCGGGATCAAACTCCCATATAGTAACATATAATAAACCAGGACTTGGTGCCGTACACCTAAACGCAGCCCAATAAATATCTATCGAATAAACTTCATCAAGCATATATGCCGCCTTCTTAGCCATTAAATTCGTCGTACCTGGAGTAGCCCCTATCCCCGGTACAAAAAGAACACCCTTCCTAACAGCCTCATCATTAAACTCAAATTGGTCTTCCTCAGTAGCTACATCCACACCACTTAAGCCAAGCTCAACAGCCAACTTAGTAACAATATAATCGTATTTAAAGGGTAAGGCATTTATAACATAATCATAACCCTTCATAACACCCCTAAGCTCATCAATATTATTAACATCCAGTTTAACGGCGTCAACCCGCTCATCACCAAGCTCATTAATAACCTCGACGGCTTTTTTGTAATTATAATCCCCTATAGTAATCTTATCTACCTTCGAGAATTTAACAAAGTCTCTAGTCGCCTCAATACCAACTGCCCCAACACCACCAAGAATTAGAACCCTCATCCCCATCACCATATATAGACCATGGACATATAACTAATGGAAATATTGAATAATATACATTTATAGAACCCCTTTTTTAAAATTTATACATATTTAGAAACCAATAAATAAAAGTTCTCCACATATCAGATGTTTGTATATAAGTTTAAATATTAGAGAGCAATCAATTTGTTGAGATGATGTGGAGGCCACGCCATATAGATAAGGAAATGCATAGGATGAATATGGAGTGGAGAATATGGATAGATAGATTAAGACATGTTATTAAAGATATTATACCCGACGCCCGTGTGAAACTTGATAAATCCAGTGAAAATTCAACCACCTTAAACTTCATAATTGAATGCAATAACCTCCCAAATACCGATATATTGATAGATGTGCTTAGAAAAGAAGTTATAAGGAAAAGCAATTTCCCATTCTACAGTCCATTCCGAATCGTCTTAAGATCGAAAAATGGATCGACTAAACAGATCAATATACCATAAATCATTAAGGTTTAAGAAAGATCCTTCCCCTGGCCTCCCCTCGGCGAAGTATATCATGAGCATCCTCAACATCCCATAAACTCATCTCACTCCCAATAGCCTTCACACGCCCCTCATAACCTATCTCTAGAGCCTTTTCCAAACTCTTTTTGGTACTTGATATAACGCCATGAACCAAGTTCTCCCTTAGTATTAGTAATCCCAATGGTAGCTGGGGAGCCTTGACATTCACATTACCTATTACAGCCATCCTACCACCCCATTTTAAACTTCTAAGGCTATAATTGAAAGTAGGCTCCCCAACAGTCTCTAATACTAGATCAACGCCACCAGTCAATTTCTTAACCTCTTTACTAAAATCACCTTTAGCGATAATAATATGATCCGGTTTAACCTCCTCTATAAAAGATGCTTTCTCCTCCTTCCTCGTAACGGCAATAACCTCGCCGCCGAAATATTTAGCCAATTGAACTGCATGGATACCCACTCCACCGCTCGCACCAGTAACCAATACCTTATCACCCTCCCTAATACCTCCAAAATCCATTATAGCATGAACAACCATCCCCAATACACAGGAAGAAATAGCTACATAATTCCAATCAATATCCCTCTCCAATTTAACAATAGATCTCTTATCTAGAAGCATGTATTCACTATAAGAGCCATTGAGCACCTCACCATACCACTTCCTATTCCTACAAATATTCTCCCTACCAGATCTACAATACTCACACTCCCCACAAGGTACATAAGGCAATGACGCTATCCTATCTCCAACATCGACCTCCTCAACGCCATCACCCTTATCGACAACAACGCCGGCTATCTCATGCCCCAAAACCAATGGGGTCTTTACCCTTGGGAAAAACCCATCTACAGTCAATACATCCCTATAACATACCCCAGTCCTAACTATTTTTACCAAAACCTCACCATACCCCGGCTTAGGAACATCAACTTCAGACACCTCAAGCGGCTCCCCAACCTTCTTCAAAATAACCGCTTTCATCACTCCCGCCTCAACCTAATAATTCTCAAAATTATATATGATAACTCCAAAATAATTCCGGATATAGTTATACCAATAATAAATACGGGCAATGGATCCAAAAGCGAGCCCTCAGATGATAGAATATCCCTAATACTATCAATTATTGGAGCCAACATAACATATAAAACAATCACCTCAAATATGATGGGTGCACTGCCACCACCCCTCCGAACCAAGTGACGAATAATAAACCCCCTAAACCCGAGATAAATTGCAGCCATACCAGCAGAGAAAACAACCGAATACAACAAATATTTAATTAATAGTAAAGATCCTGGAACAATATGAACAAAGGAATATGCGAAATAACCTAAAGCAACCAATATGACCAATTGATATAACCTAATTCTCGAATCTTTCTCACCTAAATAACTCTCCAAGAACATATTAATCTCCCTACCAAGAGAATCCAATAAACCAGTAACACCCTTTGGGAGAATACTACCTACCTTAGGGACAAAATGCTCAATGTTTATAGTTACATGAGAAACTATAGTTAGGTTAAACGCGTATCCAAACAACGCTATAAAATATATATATGGCTCAATGAGACCCTGCAAACTTAGGCCCAACAAAACAATTAGGCCGAACTCACCCGAATTACTCATTGATAAGGCTATTGTAAGGGAATTATCCAAACCAAGACCAGCCAATGATAAAGAGATATATAGAATCAATATCCTTAAGAAGTAGGCCGATAAGCCAGCTATAAACCCAATAAAAAAGGAAGTTATAAATAGACCCGAATCTACATTGAAATCCATTAAATATGGTAACGAAATAACGAAACCCATCAAGGCTAAATACATATATGAATGCATCCACTCTGCTAACTTCCTATCATAACCAAAATAATTTATAATCACTGCTCCCAAAAACACGATTAATGCCTCTGGAAGCTCAAGAGCCTCACTAATCAAAATCAATATAAATATATATAGCAATGTAATCAAAACCTTTGCCTCTATATGCTCGACCCGGTTGATCACATTGCTAAAAGGCCTTGCAAATAATAATAGAAATATGATTACAATGATTGTTAAAGCAATTAACCTATAAATCTCCCCAGTAAAATGAGTAAATGTAATCGAACTATAAAACCCAATCGCTAATAAAAAAACCGCCACAGAATCCTCTAGAACCGATAATAAGATTCCATACTTCCTAATAAATGGGTCCTCACTCGCATCTAAAGCAAAAGCCTCATTCGAAGCAACTGTTAAAGCAGCAACCAAATAGGCCATAGATGGAGACACATACCTAAATAGGAGATAGAGAATACTCAACAACAAAACATATTCAAAAAGAATAGTAAGTAAGATTTGACGCCTAACACTAACCAAAAAATCCATATCAATCTCTAAACCAGCAATAAAAACGATAAGAACGGCGGTTAGAGGCGCAAGCGAGAGAAGGGGCTTATATAACTCGAGACCCAAAAATCTAGTAATTAATGCCCCAAACATTAATCCAGGTAATATAACTACAGAATTCATTCTAGCATAGAGAAAGCCGAGACCAGTGATTATGGCCAACGCAATCAACTGCTCCAAGACACCAGTCATAAGCTCCACCGAGTTGACACCATATATAGATAACCAAATAATATTAACAAAAGACTTAAGAAAATAAGAAACCAATAAAAGCAACACCAGATAATAATGAAAACAACTAATTATTCAATTCTTTTATATGTTATATATATAGATTTAACATATATCCTACATAAAAACTATATATAATAGACAGTATATCCAAAAAATTTTTAATTCAATGTAATCAATCCCTTTATAGTGAGGTGAGTGTAACGTCATCATCCTTAAATGAACTAGTATTTAAGTCATACATCGTTATGTGGGTAGAGACACTAATAAAATACATACAGCAACTGGAGAAGAATGGTTTAGAAGGGGCATGGGAAAAACTAGCGAAGATCCAGTGGAAAGAGGGCAGGTCATGGATAAAAGAAAATTTAAGTAAGATTGGCCTAAAGGGCGATGACGCAGAATCTACGGTTGAACTTGTCCGCCTAGGTTTACAGACACTATCCCCTGGCCTATACTCCAAAAAAGAATTTAATGTTATAGAATCAACACCAGAGAAGGCAGTAATAGAGACGACGGCTTGGTGCCCAGTTATAGATGCATCCAAAAAACTTAGGTTAGACCCTAAAATACCACTCGAATACATAGTTATAGCAAGACTGCAGGGAATACTTCAATCAGTAAACCCTAAACTAGATATAAAGTTAGGGGAAATAGATAAATCGGGCGCCAAATGGAAATTAGTGATAGAATTATTAGAGTAAAATATTTATTAAAAGTAAATTATTTATTCTAAAAATTATATCCCACATATCTAGTATATTATGCAATTGAGGATAACTCAATAGGTATAATTTCAGTATATAATGGGTTCTGAAGGTGGTCCACATGACTTCTGAAGGCAAAACTGGAAAATATCTAGTCATAATAGCAATACTCATAATATTACTAGGGTATATAGGAACATATACCTATCGACTCTACCTTGATAATTTAAACCTTAGAAATAGAATAGCCGATATAGAAAATAGGGTAAATGTCTTAGAGCAACAACTCTCATATTATAGATCGATATCAGGATACTTAACTAGCCCAAACTCATCATCGAGTATAAACGCACAAGGATCGATAATGTTCCATGCAGTAGCTGTCGGGCAAAATAACACGGGATACTTCGGTATAGTACTGAACTTCACCATATCACTCATCCCAGGTGAAGGAAGAGTATTGGTAAATACCCAACCAAAGATCGGAATAGACCTACAAACCAGCCTACAAATCGCTAAGATGGTGGCAGAGAAATACACATCCATAAACCTAAGCAATTATGATATAATATTGAGTATTGAAGCACCAATGAAGGTTGATGTAGTAGATGGACCAAGTGCGGGAGCCGCAATAACCTCTACACTAATCTCTCTAATGCTAAATAAAACAATAAACCAATCGATATACCTAACTGGAACAATAAATCCCGACGGCTCGATAGGAAAAGTCGGTGGAATACTTC
>WAJV01000039.1 GCA_015523725.1 Candidatus Geothermarchaeota archaeon | reverse complement strand
CGTGACAACTTTCCTTTTTTACCCATGCAAAATGCAACCATTGGTATATCACTATTCACTTCTTTCAGAAAGTTTAGTATCACCAGATTATCTTGTATCGACCTCGCTGTCGTTACTATCTTTATTATATCTGGTTTGGTTTCATGTATCTTTTGATAAATTTTTTGGAGCTCATCTTTATCCGGTGTTCCTTTTACATCGTGATATGAACCTATAATCTTTATACCATTTTCCCTAGCCTTATCCAATAAGTTTCTATATATTCCAGTTGATATTCCTATGTCTATAAAGTTTGGACTCAGTTTTAGTAGACTCATGTATCTTGATAATAGTTCTCTCTTGCCACCATTGAACACCCCTCCTTCATTTAATGTTCTTATCGTTAGAATAATGTCTTTATTAAATGAATCGATAATTTTTTTCATTCTTTCTGGGTATATGATATTGTCAAATCTATATTCTATGAGGTCTATCTCATCAATGTATTTCACTAATATTTTTTCAGCCTTCTGATAATCCTCTACGAATATTGATACGCATAGTTTGTTCATATAGCTTCCCACACCCTCTTTAACTCCTCTAACTCTATATCCATTGGGATTACTTCCTCAATTTCCCGTATAAGGATTAATGTCAGCTTGTCGCTCCACCTCTTCTTATCATGTAGTAAGGCTTCCTCCATTTCATCTAGGGTGTATGGTATTTCAGTTGGTAGATTGTGATTCCGAAGTATGTTAATAATCCTTTTTTCTCCAGTGAATCCTAGGGTATATTTACTTATTCTTGCTGCGGTGGCTATGCCCATTGAAACCGCTTCTCCATGACTAATTTTGTAGTCGGATATCTTCTCTATTGCATGGCCGAATGTGTGGCCTAGGTTTAGTATTCTTCTTACTCCAGATTCCTTATAATCTAATTCCACTATGTTTAGCTTTACTTCTATGCTGAGTCTAATCAATTTTTCTATTAGCTGGTTCTGGGCATTAATTTCCTGCATGTTTTTCTCAAGCATCTTCAATATTTTCTCAGACCCTATGATTCCATGTTTTATTATTTCGGCGAGGCCGTTTCTGAATTCTCTTTTTGGCAATGTTGTGATGAATATTGGATCTATTATAGTGTATGTTGGTATATAGAATGTGCCTATCAGATTTTTTACTTTAAAGTCGACTCCATTTTTTCCACCAATACATGAATCTGCTTGGGCTAATAGCGTGGTTGGGATATATATGAATTTAATCCCCCTCATATAGGTTGACGCGGTGAATCCTGATAAATCGCCTATTACTCCGCCTCCTATTGCTATCAAAACTGAAGTTCTCGTGAACTCTTTTTCATATAGATTGATCCATAGCTCTCTAACCGTATCAATGGTCTTGGTTTGCTCTCCACCAGGTAGTTCGATGTGTAAATCTGGGTTTATAGTACTTGATAATTCATTTATTAATTGATTATGGAATCTGGATACATTCTCATCTATTATTAATGCCTTCTTATATGGTTTCATATCTTGGATTAATTGCTCCAAAATATGGATTGAGCCTCTGCCAAAAATTATTTTTCCGTTCAGGTGATTATATGTAATTATAGACATTTTTTAACCTCATTCACCAATTCTCTATAGAGTTCTATAGTGAGGCTTTGTTTGGAGTCTGATAATGCATTGTCAGGGTCGATGTGGACCTCGACCATTATTCCATCCGCTCCTACACATGCAGCCGCTTTGGCCAGGGGCTTTACAATATTTCTTCTACCAGCTGGGTGGGATGGGTCAATTATGATTGGTAGGTGGCTTATTTCTTTTACCGAAGGTACTACAGCTATATCGAGGGTGAATCTAGTGTGTTGAGTGAATGTTCTTATGCCGCGTTCACATAATATTACATCTGTATTACCTTCCTTCATTATATATTCGGCTGCATAAAGCCATTCCCTCAATGTGGCCGACAAACCCCTCTTCAATAATATAGGTTTATCTAGCTTACCAGCCTCCTTGAGTAGTGGGTAGTTATACATGTTTCTAGCCCCTATCTGGATTATATCGACATATTTAGCTACTTTATTTATGTGTCTAGTGTCCATTGCTTCACTTACTGTGGGAACTCCGAATTTATCTGAGACTTTCTTCAGTATTTTTAATCCTTCTTCTCCGAGGCCCTGGAATGTATATGGTGATGTCCTTGGTTTATAGGCGCCTCCTCTGATTATATCGACCCCTATGTCAACTAAATGTTCTACGGTGTCGTGGAGTTGTTTGTAGCTCTCGATTGAGCATGGCCCGGCTATGAAAACAAATTTTTTCCCTACCTCTACTTCACCTATCTTAATAACGGTTCTATCTCTAAATGACTTGGTTACATATTTATAATCCATTCAAGACACCAATAATCTTCTCAATTAGTTTCTCAGGTGTGAGTCCCAAATATTCCAGTAGTTTTTCATAACTAGTCGAGCCCACACCGAATCTATCATCTAATCCTATTCTTATTACAGGCACTGGCCTGATCTGTGCAACCTCTTCCGCTACGGCGCCTCCCAATCCACCAATTATGTTGTGGTCTTCTATAGTTATTATAGGAGCCCCTTCCCTACATATTTTTACTAATATGTCTTTGTCTATTGGTTTCACTGTGTGCATGTCGACGACTCTTGCTTTTATACCGCGTTTCTCAAGTAGTTTGGCTACTTCCAAAGAGTTCTTTAGCATGGCTCCATTAGATATTATGTTAATGTCGCTTCCTTCATGTAGTATGTTAGCCTTACCTAACATTATATCTTCTTCATCCTCATAGATTGTTGAGGCATTGTCTCGACCTAATCTTATATATACTGGTCCAATGAACTCGAGTGACTGCATTAGTAATGCATATGTTGATGTAGTGTCGGATGGAGCTATAACTGTGAAGTTTGGTAGCACTCTCATCAAGGCAATATCTTCTAGGCACTGATGGGAGGAGCCATCTAAGTAGTCGGATAATCCGGAGTGTGTACCTACAATCTTTACGTTTAAATTATCTCTGGATATCGTGTTTCTTATCTGCTCCCACCCCCTCATAATGAACATTGCATATGATACTAGGATTGGTGTTTTACCACCTATTGCTAGTCCGGCTGCGGTGCCCACGGCGTCTTGTTCACTTATCCCCAATTGTATAAATCTATCGGGAAACTTTTCTTGAAAATACTTGGTTCTAGTCGATTTAGATAAGTCTGTGTCTATAACTACTATGTTTTTATTGATGCTTCCGGCGTCTACCAATGCTTTACCGAGTGCTTCCCTAAAACTATTTTTATAGAACATCATTTATAGAATCACCTACTCTAGATTAATTCCTTAGTTATTCAATATTGTGTGGATATTATGTCTCTAGTGTCGACTATTATGGCTTTGGGCCATCCAGATATATTCATCGCTTTATCTATTAGATTTATTATTGTGCTGGGTTTGCTATTATTGGCTTCAAAGACGATCCATCCGAATGATTCCAGTCTATCTCTAATTGGTTCTTTTCTTTTTATTCCCTCTGTATTACCATTTAATTGTTCTCCATTCCTATCGATGAATAATATTATATTATCTAGGCCATATGTAGCGGATGTCGATAGGCTCTCCCATATCTGTCCCTCATCTAACTCACCATCTCCTAAGACTACATATATGTAGTCCTCATCATTCTCCATTTTCATCCTAATCGCTAATCCATTCGCAATGG
>WAJV01000038.1 GCA_015523725.1 Candidatus Geothermarchaeota archaeon | reverse complement strand
CCCCTGGTGATGCATTTGCCAGGCTTAGAGTTAAACTGGTTAACCGGAATACTGAAGAGGTTTATAGAGTAGTTTCTAAGGCAATTGACATATTTATGAATTATTGTTCCGAGTTAGGTGTTGAAAAGGTGTACCCCAGTTTCCACCCTGACTCTAGTGTCTTGTTTAATAACTTTCTTTCCTACGTAGACTTTGTAAAGAATTTCCATGTAATTTCTATAGATAGAGGGCTTAGATTAAATATAGTAAGGATACATTACAGCTTAGGAGAATATCCGATAGAAAAGCCATATATACAATTGTATATGACTCATAATAAATACGGCGATTTTTATCTAGAAATGGAGATTAGGAGAAATATTGTTATTGGAATAAGTTTTCTAAATACTGATAGAGCGAAAGAAGCGGTGGAATGGATATTAATTAACGGCTTTAAAGTTTCAGATAGAGATAAGTATCTATACAGTATTATGTTCAATAATATTAGGGAGGCATTTGACTTTATCACAAAAAGATTTTTGGAGACATAGTTCTATAGTAAATATTGATTAGATGATTCGATGTTAAAAATTAAACTAGTGATATTAGTCTATCCTATGTATATTTAAAAGGATTTCCGAAAATTATTTATAAATTGATGATGAATAAATCGAGATTATTACTTATAATGCTTGTCATTTTATTAGGTGTGTCTATATTTGTACCCTATTATATATTGAGCTTAAATAATCTATATACTCAAGTGGGTATAGTGTTTGACTTTGGTCAATTAAGATATGGTGGCTATAATTTAACGGGTAGTGTAAATGTTGCTTTGATGGGGCCCGGCGGAATCTCCATCCATAGATATGATTTAAGCGATGTTCAGGGGAGGATGGTTACTATAGACTTAAAGGATGGGGTCATGGCTTGGGATAGATACTTTAAGGATATACTGCCCAAAAATATGAGGGTGAGCATGGAATATGACGTTCCATTACCAGCTATAACAATATTCATGATACTGCATGATAATGCTGGAAACGAGTATATAGCATCATATGTATATAGTACATTCGATTATCTAATGGATATTTATCAAGATAATGACAAAGCTACTAATGAGGCGATAAATGATCCGCTTATCATGTTTAGAACCCCATTATTAATCAAGGTTACGAGGGAGAAGCTTGGCATCAGAAAGGTAGATTTCGGGCCAGTAATAGAGGATATAAGGAAGTCTCTCGGCAAAGCATCTTCCATATCGACAAGCAACATAAATGGATATGGAGTCGCATCATGCCCCTCATACTTCACAGAAGTATATTGGGGCACCCTCTACAACACCAGAAACTCCCTCCCAGACGGCTGGAGACAGAGGATATCAGGCTATAACATCAATGACCAGATGAAGCTGGAGGCTTGGAACTACTATGCAACCGAATATTCACTTGCATATTATTATAAGACTGATGAGTACACTTATAAGGATGCATTAACAGCAGTTAAGAATATGCTGGGAGAAGAAGGCATCTACACTATGAGGGACTTCTTATATTACATATTCTACAAAATGTATGGGAATAATGGTATCGAGGGGTTGAACTGGAATAGTGTGTATGCGCTGGGAACAGTATTCTCAGAAGATGTACCCATACTGAGTATTTGGGTGGATTATGTTGAGCGAAAACCTATAGGTTTTCGTATAGAAGCTGAGAAATGGCCCTATGGTCAATACAAGCATGGATTATCTATTATGGGCACTTTAGCCATCGGTGCATCTATGGTAACAACCTATTATAAAAATAAAATGGCATACGTGATGCTGGTTACTCGACCGGGGCAATATATATTCATTCCAACTAAATATGAGTATTCGGGTGAAGGTGTTATCTTAATTTATGATGTCTCACCAGTCACCTATGGTGGTTGTAATTATTGGAGGGTCGTACCTGTAACTATCTTAATTCCCATATACTTGAAGACTAGTCAGGATTGGAGGGGTGCCTATGTTATTGAGCGCGGATTTAACGACACCGAGCCACGATCATTTAATAAATTTGTATGGGACTATGATGTTAATAATATTTATTGGACTTATGCTAATGATAATTTGCCGCTTGCTGAGCCTTTTTTCCAACATTCTAGTGTCGAATACCCTGTTTCCGAATATTTTGCGGGACAGGAGTTGAATATAATGAGAAACTTACTTAGTAACTTTTTGTCTTCTGTCTTATCTTCGGCTCATCCGGTTGCTGCTTTAATGATGGGTATAGTTGGTGGTTATGTTGGATATGCTGAAACTAATGCATGGAACACGGCAATTATATTGAAGTTGGAGGCATTTAGAAGAGATATGATTAAAGATGATGTTTATGTCTCTATCAATAAGTATACTATTAAATATGCATTCAATAAATTGCATATCTACTTACCTATAATAAGTCGCTATTGGGTCCAAGTTGGGTCCTCGCCTAGTTCGGGTCAAAAATAGGTATAGATACATAGAATTTATGACTGGCTTTAATCTAAAGCTGAGATTATGTATCTCTGTATCGTAGTCTGTCTTCCAGCCTCATGTAGCCCCGTATTATTTGGCTTAGGATGTATCTGAGTGGCTCCGGCGGCCATGCCCTAATTTTTCGGCCTACGATGAAGAATCTGGCTCGGTGTGTATCCCTGTTTAGTAGTAACTCGGCTAGGGCTCTTCCTACGTTGAATGTCGCCGAGACCCCGTGCCCAATGTAACCAAGTGCATACACCATTGTTTCGTCTCTATCTAGGAATCCTATTGCCGGAGCCATATCGAGAGTTACCGATACTGGACCGCCCCATTCATGGGTGAATTTTATGCCTTTCAGCTGGGGGAAGACCCACAGTAAATACCTCTTTAGTTCCTCAAAATTCTTTCTATCCAGGTCTTTCTCCATGTTTCTTCCATAGGTTACTCCGACGTCCCCACCCCCCAACAATATCCTATTGTCCTTGGTCAATCTATAATAGTGAATAAAGTTCCTTGCATCCTCTATACCAGCCCTGTTCCTCCATCCAATACTATTCATCTGCTCCTCGGTAAGTGGCTCTGTTAAGACTATCCTTGTGAAGGCTGGTGTCTGAAGTTTATAGAGCTCCGGGAACAGTATTGAGTATGCATTGGTGGCAAACACCACTCTCTTGGCTCTCAATATGCCCTTAGGTGTCCTCAAAATATATTTATATCCATCCCCGCCATCCCTTTCAACCTTTAATACTGGCGAGTACTCATAGATTTTAGCCCCCTCTTCCTCAGCCAATCTCTTCAATTCCCTGGCCCACTTAGCTGGATTAAGTATTCCACACCTCTCCTCAAACCACCCCAATAAATACTTATCGGTATTGAACTCCTCCCTAAGCCTATCTCTCCCCCATTCCTCTACCCCCTCGAAATCCATATCTTCAGCAGCCTTAAACTCCTCCTTGAGCTTCTTTACCTGGGCCTTATTAGTTGCGACTAAGAGATATCCACTCCCTTCATATTCACAATCCACCTCATGTTCCCTAATGAAATTGGCTAGGTAGTCAACGGCCTCCTCCATAAACTTCCTGGCTTCTCTGCCCTTCTCAACCCCGAAAGTCTTCATAGTTTGTTTCGGGGTTAAGCCGAACAGGGTCATGTTGAATCCTCCATTCCTCCCACTGGCACCATACCCACATATCTCCGCCTCTAGAAGAGCAACCTCGACACCCTTTTCATAGGTCTTTAGGTGGTAGGCTGTTGATAAACCAGTATACCCTCCACCTATAATGGCTATATCTGTCTCAACCTCCCCTTCCAAGGACGGATTAGGTGTAATGTCTCCCAACTGCTCCAACCAGTAACTCCTCTTCTTATAATCCCCTTTTACATACCTAGTCTCCATACGTATCAATAGAATAAAATTATACCCTAATTCATAAAAGTCTGTAGCATATTTGCCTTGAACCACCCAGACTACATGAATAATAACTATTTATTAAGCTGTTAAACCTCGCCTACCAGTATTTTTATTTAATAGCTTTAAGCCGAACTCTTCGAATCCCGTGAAGTGCTTAGTATTCAAGGTATATAGGTATGCATCTCTATTAATGGCGATAGCCGCGATCATACAATCTAACCTG
>WAJV01000037.1 GCA_015523725.1 Candidatus Geothermarchaeota archaeon | reverse complement strand
ATGTTCGCGATCTCGAAGACAAGCGTGAGTACATATGTTGATGGAGGTATTAGGACATATTGGGTCATCACATTAGGGTTCGTTATTATGTTGTATGGCTGAATCGTTACCTCTGGTTTAGGCGGCGCCTCGACCCCTGTGAATACTGGTTTTTCACCTCCTGCCGTGGACTCAGGGGGTTTGGTAGTTGCACTTGGTGTTTGAGTGGTCTGAGTTATATTGCCGATAAAGTTCATGTAGCTTCCTCTATAAATATAGAGAATATATCCAAGTGCTCCTAATCCCGCCAGCGTTATCAGGAACTTCCTCCTAGATTTCTTGGATTTTTTCTTCCCCTCGACTCCTGAAACAGTCAAGTAATCACCATAATTCAAATTTATGACAAAAAGTATTTTGTATCCAATATTTTTACAAGATATATACAAAAAATATGAAAAAAAGAATGCATCATAGAAATAGAATATATTTAATTTTTAATTATATATCTACAAATCAGCGTGAAAATATTTATACAAAATTAATTTATATCAAATTATAGGGTGGTTAAGACAATCTAAATAGCTTTTTTAAGAGATTATATCGGGGTGTGTTCATCATATATCTTCGATATATTTCTCCATACTTGGATACCATATATCTCTCTTCTTTGATGGCTTGACGATGGTATACATATAGTAGTATTGGGTACATAATTAAGGTTGGGATCGTTGGCCACTGAATAATGAATCCGGTCATTATCATTATTATCCCGAGGTATTGTGGGTGCCTAACCAATCCATATAGGCCTGTTGTAGCAACGCCCTCTCTATATTGATATACTTGGTACCATCCACCAATTAGTAGTAGGAGTCCTATGCCGATTATTATTATGCTCATGGCCATGACGATGGCTACACCAACCTCGAGATCAATTAGCCCCATATACGCCATCGCTGTGGCCAATAGGTGGCCGGTTAATCCATTCGCTGGTATATCAATCTTGAAGAGGGATGTTATTATATAGATAGTTAATGGTATGCCGAACATCTCGGTGAATAGTGATATTATGAATGCCTCCGTTAGTCCATATGATGCCCAATTTATCCTCTTCGGCTTGGCTAAGAAGACTGTGTATATGAATGTGGCCAGTATGATTGATGCTATAACCACTCCCCAGTTTCCATACCAACTTGAGTCGTGAAACATTGTATATACTATATTTGTATTGGCTTTATGATATGTCTTTTATTTTCCAAATTGGAAAATATGTTATAATCTTATTTGACTTTTTTGCTTTATTCCTTTCTATAGACTGCTATAGATAATTCTTTATGGTCTATCCTAATGGATTTCTCCCTGATTTCTCTGGGGAGTAGTTCTCCAACCCATCCAATCCACCTAAATTTAAATAAATTTATTATGCGTAGGATCCTTAGTACGTCCCTATAGATATAGAAAATTATTTTACCGTTTTTCTTGCAGGCCCGTACTACTTTCTCTATTGTTTGGGGTAGGTCTCTCGGGTGGACTGTATAGACATCGAATATTATGAACCTATATTTCTCTCTACCTAGGGGGCAGTCCTTTATATTTGCTACCCAGAAGTTCTGGCTATAGTCTGGATGTATAATTGTCCTTGCCTGTTGGATGCTCTCCTCTATAAAGTCGATTCCATAGGGTATTAATCTATATTTACTTCTACATATTAGGTGTTTCAATAGGAGGCCGTTTCCGCACCCTAGATCAATTACTTCTCCATTCCCATCTATTAAGCCTAGGAATAAATTATATATTTCCTCCGGATACTCGTCAAATCCATTTGGCCTAAGTATGTTTGAGCCATCGTTACCCCTCCAATATTTCCTCCATAGAGCCCCCCTCCTCTCATCATACCAATTCATTATGAGTTGCACCAAGCCGTCTATGCACTATATCTAGATTAATGTATTTAGTTTCTTTGGTTTATATTCCTTAATGTGTTTTATTAGATTTGGGTCATTCACCTTCTCAATTAATTTCTCATCTGCAGTATATAGTATGGCTTTCTCTATATGGGCTATTGCCAAATAGCTGGCGTCATAGATTGTGACTCCGTGTTTTAATGCTCTCTTCACAGTCTCCCTCAGATATTCTCCTTTCAAGGGTATCTCGAGGAATTGATATGCATGCAGTGCATCCCCTATTTGGTTAAGTTCATCCTCTCCAAATATGCCGGAGTAGCGGAGTGCATTCATCACTTCATAATATATTATGCTCGGCACCGCTATATCAATAAACTGGTTTACATAATCCCTCCTCAATAGATCGGCCTCCTTAGAATAATCTTCCTCCACAAACCACTTAATTATTATTGATGCATCGGGAACCACTACCTCGACTCCCTCCATCTCCTAATCTCCTCCACTGAGCTCCAGCCTACACCTCTCCTCCTAAGGGTATCGGTAATTGTTGAGGCCCACAACAATCTCCTCCTATCTATCTTCCTCCTCATCTCCTCCTCAATCCTCTTTGATATGGCGTTCCTAATCACCTCACTCCAATTAATGTGGCGTAATTTATCCATCATCCTCTTCATATCCTCATCAATCCTAACAGTAATAATAGGCATCATGGTCACCGAATACATTTATATACAAATCCTGTATATAAAAATATATACATAACAACCTTAAAAACATAACTGCAACAAATTTAATGAAATGCCCAAACAAATACCACTAGAGAAGAGACTAGTAATCATTGAGAGGGTCAAGGAACTACATGAAATAGGTTATACATATAGGGAGATCCAACAAATAATAAAGGAAAAATATGGAATAAAACTAAACAAATCAACCATATCATACTGGGTAAGAAACCTACACAAACCCCAGGGCAGAATAAAACCACTTAATAAAAGTGATATGGAGGCATATGCATATGTTGTTGGGGCATCGATTGGAGATGCATATTTGAGGAAGAAGAGAAGTAAGAAAGGGGAGAAATACATGGTTATAATGAGGGTTAGGGATAAGGATTTTCTCGAAGAATATATAAAGAATATGAAAAGAGTAATTCCCGATATTGAGCCGAGGATAAAGATTGGGAGGAGAAACTTCTACACCACTATTATACATAACAAACTACTATACCTAGATATCAAAAAATATATAGAAGATCCAGAGAAAATTTACGAAGACCTTAAAAACCATAAACAAACATTCCTAAAAGGAATATATGATGCAGAAGGTGGTATAGGAGTGACAGCAAGCAAGCTTTTTTCAGGAAATATATTCTTTGTTATTAGTGAAAAGGGAATTTCAGATGTAGTATCAAGATTCCTTTTGG
>WAJV01000036.1 GCA_015523725.1 Candidatus Geothermarchaeota archaeon | reverse complement strand
GATTCATACCTTCCATCCATTAGACTTATTCTTCTACCGAAACCAAATTCATCACTATAATTTGGATAAAGTACGATTAAATAAACTATATATGCCCCGAATAAAAGTATTATAAATTGGATGACTATTGCCCCAAATAGAAGATTTTTCAAAGTCTTTCTATGATTTACCAAATCAATCGCCCAAGAAAAAGACGCTACTCCCCACCAGATACTACAATTATCTCTCCATTAATATATTCATTCCTAACTAAAAAAACAACGGTATCGCCTATCTCACTAGGCTTCCCGATCCTCCCCAATGGAACCTCCCTAACCCTATCATCTAAATTTGGCACACCCCTAATTAACTCAGTCTCAATTAGACCCGGTGCGATTGCATTAACCCTTATACCATACGGAGCCAATTCCCTCGCCAAGGCAAGCGTAAAACCATTGATCCCAGATTTTGAGGTTGCATATGCAACCCTACCCGGATATGGCAAACACTTAGAACTCCTAATTGAAGAGGTTATCGAAGATATATTGATTACCACACCCCTACGTCTCTTAATCATATGGGGAACTACGAGTCTAGTCACGTTAAAGACACTATAAAGATTATTTTTAATTATATAGTCCCATTCCTGCCAAGATAATTCATGGAAACTGATTGCCTTAAATACACCGGCATTATTTACTAGAATGTCTATATTTCCATAAGTCTCTAAAGCACTATCTACTAAATAAGAAGCAGAATTATAGTTAGATACGTCGGCCCTAACAACAATAAAGTCGACCCCTAGGTCCATTAACTCTTTCTCAAATCTTTTAGCCGCCTCCACATTACTTCTATAATTTACCACTAACTTAGCCCCATGCTCAGCCAACTTTATAGCTATCCCTCTACCAATACCCCTAGTAGAACCGGTGATCAAGGCGACGCTACCATTAATCTCCATACCTCACCACCCACATGGAAAAACTTCTCCCCTGATATCTGGATATACTCCCAATAAGTCCTTACGTACCATGAGAATGGAGCCAACACCAATTCTAGAGCCATAGGGAACTGAGGAACCTCTAAACTTTGAACCATTAACATCATATTTATCTTCATACTTAACATAATCATTGGATGGATCCCATATAAACCTAGGGAACTCAATAGCATCCTGGGGATAAAAACCATAATCAACTAAGTTTGTAATTAATTGCAAATGTAATTGAGGCCTATAAATTCCAGCGGATAATCCCAATACAAATGATTTACCATCTCTCTTTAAAAGAGGCGTGGATAGAGTATGGAGAGGATATTTATTAGGCGCCAAACAATTGACTACAGATTCATCAAACGTAAATGAAGACCCCCTATTATTAAAAACAACACCATAATAGGGATCCACCACTCTACTGCCAAATGGATGAAAGAGACTTTGAATACACCCAATTAAATATCTATCATCAGCTACGCAGAAGTATGTGGTGTCACCATCGAAGGAACCCGTGGATACACCAATATCTTTAGCTAAACTATTAATATAATCAAGGTCCATCAACTTCTCCATTGAGACCTTTAAATACCTAGGATCACCAAGGAATTTTTCCCTAATGTAATAGACGACTTTAAAAAGATTCAAGTAATATTCAATCCTCTCAAGAGATAGTGGAGGTGGGGTAAAACCAGATTCCTGATCCAACATTAATAATTGTAGAGTAGATAATCCCAATGAATTAAGCGGCGCCTCAAAAACCTCCCAGCCTTTATAACTAATTCTTAAAGGATCAGTTATATAGGCATGATAATCCTTAAAATCCCCTTCATCAAACAATTTATAATCCCTATTAAGTACATCTAAAAACCTCTGAACAGGATCACCCTCATAAAAATTCCTAGGGTCCTCCCCAATCAACTTGAGAAGTTTCACGACAGATGGAAAGCGAACTCTATCACCTACATCCAAATCCTTTATACCACCAAAGATCTTCATAAAATAATCATCTACGCCACCATTCTCAACTAATTTAGCCACACTATCTCTTAACGTCCTACTCAAAGGAAAACCGTCTTCAATTAGTTCAATCAAATAATTTATTATGTCTCCCCAATCCATGGATCCATACTTCTTCCAAAGAATATTCAAACCGTCAACTAAACCCGGGATTGTAATTGAGCCGGGGCCAAATCTAGGCATATCCTCATACCCTAAACTTCTAAAAAGATCAATCGATGAAAATTTACCAGAATAACCAGACGCCATAACCACCTTAATTTCCTCAAAATCTCTATCATAAACTATACTGAAAAAATCACCGCCTAATCCACCCAAGTGAGGAATTGATACTGCTAACCCTAAACTAATGAATATAGCTATATCAATAGCATTAGCATCTTTATTAACTAGTCCGAATGCCTTAGCAGATACATAAGGATTTTCACATCCCCAAATATAATTATAGGTATGTAAAGGCGTCTTAAACAAGGCTAGAACACCCCATAACTACTAAAGAAATATTTATAATCACTGATATACTTATAATATCTACGAGATAGATTCATCGGATGGTAATAAAGGTATGAGCGCTAGCCTAGTTGATGACCTAAGTAGATTCTGGAACGTAAGAATAAAATTAGGAGAAAACGAATATAATTATAAACTATATGATACATTTGACAAAAATCTGATATTAAAGGGAGACTTCATAGACCTAATAAAAGAACTCGTCAATAAGAAAGATAATTTCATGGCAGGTGACATAATTACAAGTATATTATCCCCAGAGGGTGAAGACTATACCAAATATGCCTTATTCATGTTAATGATTGACTTAGGGGACTCATTCCCAGAATATCCAGGGGACCACTATTTCCTCTTCGCACTCAGAAAAGATGGGAATATACACTTAATGGGAGTGGCAAGCCAAGAAATCACCAGAGACGAAGCCATTGAAATATTATCCATTGCATTAGAAGAAGCAGATAAAGTTAAAGCCTTTGTATTTGCATTCACTAAAGAAAATGAAGATTAGGTTAGGGGACGCCTCCAAAACCATATAAAAACAAATTAGCTATAATTATACCCATGACGACTACCGATACCAAAATTAGAGCCATATCACCCTTTACTAAGGAGGATATAAACAACGTCAATATTGGAACCAACGGTATTAATATGAGGATCCAGAGACCGATCCAAATGAATTTTATGGCCAATGATAAACCTAAAAATAAAGTAAATCCACCTAAAGCCAGCATCGAAAGGGCTAACAACAACAATCCCTTAACGATAAATCTATAGACCCATTCTATCCTCATACACCAACCCCCCTACCAATCATCATCAATGAAAAAACAATCAATACTAAACTGAACAACAGCCTTAGCCTCTTAGCCTCTATCTTAAAACCCAATCTACTACCCAATTGAGCCCCTAAAGATGCCCCAAGAACAGCATAGGGTGCATAAATAAAATTAATAATCCCATTAACGAAATAGATGAATGTACCTGTAGCTGATGTAATCGAGATCATGAACATACTGGTTCCAATAGCCACCCTCGTCGGTAGAGAAAGAAGTAATACTAAAATAGGCATCTTCAATATTCCACCGCCAATACCTAATAATCCGGAGAAAAAACCAGCAATAAAACTAACCAAAACACCTAAATACAGATTACCACCCTCTTTTCCCTTCGACTCACCTATATTCCTACCCCTGTACATTCTATAGGAAACATACAATAATACTAGACCAAATACAATGTAGATATATGACTCCCTAGCCATAATATTTACATTGGCACCAGCTATCGCACCTAACATAGTAGTAGACTCGAGAATCAAACCTACACGATAATTAACCACCTTCCTATCCACATATACAACTGAAGCAGATATAGAATTAGCTAGAATAGAGAGTAGACTAAGTGCAACAGCTGTCTTAATCGGAATACTCAAGAAAATCGTCAACATGGGAACTATTAAAAACCCTCCACCCAAACCCAATAACGACCCCATAAGAGCTCCCAAACAAGTCACTAAACCGATTAGTAGGTTATACATAATCGTCACTATACTCCCCCCAGAGTATTTACTTAAACCGATTATAATTCACATGCTTAATAAATAGATTAAATTAGAATATGTCAATCAAATATGCATACCTAACCAAATATAATAAAATTACCGCGATCGCAACCAAAGTAAATAACAAATATAAAGACAAGAAATTTGGAATGGAGTGTAAAAATCTATCCCACCATCCTCTAACTGGTCCCGCCCTAACCCAAAAAACTATATTCCCCCTAGTAGACAGGTTATAGGAAGATATACCTAACTCATACACACTGGGGCAACAAGATTTATTGAATAAATACATATTACTTCGACTAAACTTAGTCAAATAATCCGGAAAGTATAATGATAAAGCAGACTCACCGGGATAATAGTCGATATTAAACGAATCAATAGTCATAAAATGATCCCATCTGTAATTCATACCAGAATCATATGATATGACATATAATGATAAAGCGGACCCAACTCCCTTGAAAACCTTATTATTCAGAACATATTTAATCCTCACCACCCTTGAGAAATCACCTACCACAGGAGTCTCGATCGGTAAAAATATAGGAGACCTCAACTCAAACGACGGTTTTCGAGAGACTTCCACCGTTATATTAACCAAATAGCTATTGAATCTATAGGTAAATTTATTATTGTCTCTAGAGACTACCCATGAAGCATTATCTAGAATTATTTTACCAACTATCTCATCATTATCAATATAGCCATTACTATTAACATCTACAAATATTATAACTGCATGTGGAAACATGGAGAGTATCGGTACATTACCTGCTTCACCTAAATAAATTATAGGCCTCTCCATATCCGCGCTAACATGCAGATACTCGATATTTTTATTGAAGACCTTACTGACATCTAAATAATAACGCATGTAACCATCAGCTAAGCTATACACATAACCGGCTTCAGCAACTTTCCCATATACAAAGAAAAGTTTATCTCCGGCATTAAATAAATATATGGAATTGTTTAGAATAGCATGAACAAAATCAGGGTCACTATTTCTACCCCAAACTCTTGATAATACATTTATCAAATAATAATCATTATCACGAATAGATGATATTCGATAGTAGGATATACCATTAAAATAATCTCCATAAATCTTATCTAAATTCAGTAGCAGCCAAACCCTATTCACATACTCAGAGGCTGCAAATATAACTTCCTCATGATCCAGAACTGAATATCCATATAAATTATTAATTCTCCTTTTTACCAAATTACTCAGTGACTCAATCTCATCAATGATTCCTTCATCCATCCCTATATATCTACTCAATGAATATACAAAAGAAATTTTATTCAAAAGCCTAAAATATTGAGATCTATAAAACCTACCTAAATAAGGATTAGGATAGGCCCTACTAATATAGCCATACATACTTTCATTCGCGATACTTATCATATGCTGAAGCGCCATAATAGTTAAATTTATTTCTCCAAGATTCCCACTAGACAAACTATCCTCCAATTCAATAATCATTTCCTTACTTAATAGTAAAGAATTACTCAAATTACTTGGAAGGTCATATCCAAACATCAATAACCTCTTATAAATCCCCCATAAAAACAGAAATCTTGACTTAATTTTTTTGAGAGTAATAGCTAGACCAATTTTCTTTATTGATCTACTAGAAAGCCCTCTTTCACAAATGGGGCATAAGGCTTTAATAACACCAATATTAAATAACGATATTGTTAATATGACATATATAAAAATCACGATAAACAAATATTTCTTCGACATCCATATTCACACCAAAAAGCTATTTAATAAGGATATTTAATCTAAATTGATTATATATAATTTGATAAAGATGAAAGTAGCTACAGTAGAAGATATAAAGAGACTGGATGAATTCGCCGCCAACAGGTTCGGCATATCAAGACTACTATTAATGGAGAACGCTGCAAACGCTGTAAAAAACGTTGTGGAAATAGAATTTGGAATAGAGGATTTAAATGTAGTAGTATTGGCAGGACCTGGAAATAATGGCGGAGACGGAATAGCAGCCGCTAGACTACTCCATAGTAATGGGTCAAATATAGACATACTTTTACTGGCTGATGAGAAGAAATTTAAAGGAGAGGCAAAAGTAAACCTTGACATAGCTAAAAAGATCGGCCTAAACATATATAGAATAAAGACCAAGGATGAATTAAACAAATATCTAAATAATGGAGACTTAATTATAGACGCAATTTTTGGAACTGGATTGAATAGAGAAGTCGGTGGAATTTATAGAGAAGCAATTAATTCCGCTAACAAATCTAATAGACCTATTTTAAGCATAGATATTCCATCTGGAGTAAACGGCGACACAGGAAAAATAATGGGTATCGCAATCCAAGCAGATATAACCGTAACCTTTGGATTACCCAAAATCGGGTTATTTCTCTACCCAGGAGCCGAACATGTAGGTAAACTTTACCTATCACACATATCATATCCAAAAAGTCTACTTGAATCGCCTGAACTATTTATCGAATTAAATGAACCATTAAGACTACCCCCTAGAAGGAAGGATACCCATAAAGGAGATTATGGAAGATGCCTATTCATCGCCGGTTCGAGAATGTATATGGGCGCACCATATTTATCGGCATACTCCTTCCTAATAGCTGGAGGAGGAATGTCTTATCTAGCCACTGTAGAATCTATTATACATCACATAGTACAGAAGGGAAGTGAAATTATTCAAATCCCCCTACTTGAAACAAGAGATGGCGTAATATCAAGAGACAATATAGACCACCTACTAAAAATAAGTGACATCATGGATTTCATCGTCATCGGACCTGGACTGGGAATAAGTAAAGATACAGAGGAGTTATTGACAAACCTTGTTTTACAAATGGATAAGCCTATATTGATAGATGGCGATGGAATAACCCTATTATCAAAACACATAGATATTTTGAAGAAGATGAAAAAACCTATTATATTAACGCCCCACCCTGGAGAAATGAGTAGACTAATTAATAAACCAATTAACGAAATAAAAAGGGATAAAATCAATATAGTTAGGAAATTTTCATCTAAATATCACGTATATACCGTCCTCAAGGGGGCAAATACTGTAATTGGATACCCCGATGGAAAAATATATATAAATACAAGTGGGAACCCTGGAATGGCTACAGCAGGTTCAGGAGATGTTCTATCGGGCATAATACCAGCATTCTACTGCCAAGGCCTAAATATAGGTGAAGCGGTTAGATTCGGCGTCTTCATCCATGGTGTAGCTGGGGATATAGCTGCAGAGAAATACGGTGAACCTGGAGTGACTGCAAGCAGGATAATGCGTAGCATAAACCCAGCCATTAACTATATTGAAAAAAACTTCAAAGAAGTAATAGAAACTTGCTACTACACGATATGGAAAATATAAATCAACCGTAATATTTCGGAGGCGGAGGCGTGTCAAAAGACCAGTGATTATAAGGCTGGGGGATAGGCACATAATTTCTTAATCTAGCCACTTTACAGAAATCAGTAGCATCATAAGCATCCTCAACTGGATCCACCACAACAACTATCTTCCCATCTGAAACAGCTTGATCCAATACACTAAATATATGTCTTAATTCACATTCACATACTTTAACCACCTTTCCATTAACAAGTTGATGCCACAGTTCCTTAAAGACCACAATATCCACCTCTCTGTAAAGCATGGGGTCATTCATTAAGTCAATATCTCTTGATAAACCGATACCTATAAAAAATGATTTACCATATTTACTCCTACAATATGATATTATATCAATTAGGAGTGTTTTCATCTCTTTCTTAACATCCACTCCCTTAGCCCAACTAAAACCCCTTTGAATAATCTCCTTATATACATCAGAATCATCGAGTAATACTCCAGAATACCCAAGCATATGAATCCTATCCACTCTGGCAATAAGTAGACTCTTCCACTCAGGACTCCAATATTCAACAAAAAATTCTTGGCCAGCTTTATGAAAAATATCAGGTTTAGAGGAATAATCAATAGAATTATCGCTAGATATTTTACCAATATTCACATAACCTAGAACTAGATTATTATCATCTTTTAAGGATTTGACGTCACTAGGACTTATTGACTCGGCAGAGACTATTATTACCCTAAATTTATGGATATATCCAGTATCCAGGTTTTTTCTATCACCCAAGTATATAACGCCACCATTTACAAGACCATTAGAGCCGATAGCCCCAAAGCCAATTAAGAATACGATTATTACAGCCACTAATATACCAGCCAATATTAATGAAGCTATCCATCTATTCATCATCTAATAATAGCCTCCAGAGCCAATAATAATTAGTTTTATTGCATAAATATTCCAACAATAATAAATTTAATTTGAGATGAATATTAAAAAAGGAAGCGTCCTACCAGCAATAACAACACCCTTCAAAAAGGATAATTTAGAAATAGATATTGACGCCTACAGTAAACACATAAACTGGTTATTAAATAATGGAGTCGATGGATTAGTAATATCGGGATCAACAGGAGAAGCTCCACACCTCAATCGGGAAGATAGACTAAAACTACTTCAATCAGCATTAGATTTAATCGGAGATAATAAAATAATTATTGCCGGTACAGGAGCTGAATCACTAAACAGAACTTTAGAATATTCTATTGATGCATCCAAGCATGGAGCAAAGGCACTCCTAATAATAACACCATATTACTATAGACATAATTCAGAGAATATTATAAAATACTATAGAGAGATCTCGGATAAATTAAATAAACCGATTTTACTATATAACTTCCCCCAAATAACTGGTATAAATATAGATGTTGAAACAGCATCAGAACTAATTGATGGCAGAAAAATAATAGGAATAAAGGACAGCAGTGGAAACATGATAAATATAATTAAGTTAATAAAAAAATTGGGCGGTAGAGGCAAAATTTTACCTGGAAATCCCTACATTTCTTTGCCCAGTATTATGATGGGAGCAGATGGTGTAATATTAGCGGCTGCTAACATAATACCAGCACCCCTGAAAGAAATGATTAACCGAGTTGTCGATAATGATATAAATGATGCAATGAAAATTTACTGGGAATTAATTGATGTATTCAATTTCATAAGTGAAACAGGGATACCGGGGATTAAGAGAGTATTGAATCATATTATGGGGTATCCTATATTTACAAGGCCGCCATTATATCCATATCCTGACGATACCTTATCCAGAAAAATCTCGGATATATGCATTAGATTAAACGAAGAGTACAAGTAAACCAAAATATATAATTAATTTTTTATATCATTGTTTAACAATCTGATATACTTAATATAAAATACATTAACTTATTTATACTAGGTTCTATATATCAATCCTTTAATATATCATTAGTTTAGTCACTGATGGTGTATAACATTATGAGTGTGATAAACCAGAGATTTGATGCCATCGTGATAGGGGCGGGACCAGCGGGTTCAACCGCTGCATATCAATTAGCGAAAATGGGATATAAAACACTACTTTTAGAACGGGGGAGGACACCAGGCTCAAAGAATATGTTTGGTGGGAGGGTGTATCTTCAGCCTCTCAAGGATATATACGATGATTTCGAAAAAAAGGCTCCAATACATAGATGGGTAAAAAAAGAAAGGATATCATTTATCGATAATGAGAACTCGACGACAATAGAATATGAAAGTACTAAGACAACGAGCTTCACTACATATCTGACTCAGTTAAGTGGATGGATGGCTAATCAAGCAGTTAATCAAGGAGCCATTTTATTAACAGAAATAAGGGTAGATAAATTATATAGAGAGAATAATGTATTCAAAGGAGTAGTCGTCGAAGATGAAGTAGTCAATGCAGATGTGGTAATAGATGCAGAAGGAATAAACAGGTTATTACTGGAAGAGGCTAATCTAGTCGAGAAACTAAAGCCAAACCAAGTCGCATTAGGAGTTAAAGAAGTTATAAAACTTGACTCCAACTTAATCAACCAATTGTTCGGTCTAGATAATAATGATGGATTATCTTGGGTATTCATAGGTAACCTGACAAATGGAATACCTGGAGGAGCCTTCCTATATACTAATAGGGACTCTATAAGTTTAGGAATAGTACTGATGCTGGAAGAAGCTATAAGAAAATTGGATAAACATATCTATAAGTTGGTTGAAGAATTCAGGATACACCCGTTAATAAATAAATATTTAAAAGAAGGAAGGATAATGGAATACTCGACCCACCTAATACCTGAAGACATTAATTCATTAAAACCCAGGAAATTATATTATGATGGTCTATTAATAGTTGGGGATGCAGCTGGACTCTTACTTAACCAAGGTTATACCTATAGAGGCGTAGATTTCGCAGCATATTCAGGATATCTAGCGGCAAAAGCGTATGATTATGCACATAATAATGGAGGGCCTACATCAGATAACTTATCCAAATATGAGGAATTATTAAGGAATAGCTTCATATATAGAATGTTAAATAAGTTCTCTGGTGTAACGGAGTTAATGAAGAAAGAACGTTTATTTAATACCTATCCAGCCTTAATAAATGAGTTAGCTAGTAGATTAATGCATATTGACTACGACTCATACAAGATTATGGAAGCCTTTAAAGAAGTGAAGAAAGGTAGAATAAGTTGGTTAACCCTAATTAAAGATTTATGGGAGGTGAGTAGGAAGATTTGAGCACTAAAGTGGAAGAAAAAAAGATACAGAGAATAGAGGATATATTAAATAACGATGTTTGGGATGTGGATTACGAACCCCATATTAAAGTAGACTATAATAAATGTAGAGAATGTAAATGGAAACCATGTATAAGATTATGCCCAGCCGAATGCTATACCTTGGTAGGAGACGAGGTATTATTCAGTTACGAAGGATGTCTAGAATGTGGAACATGTAGAGTAGTATGCCCAGAGAATGCAGTAGAATGGAGCTATCCAAAAAGCGGCAGAGGGATTCATTATAGATTCAGTTAAGCAAATAAGGTGATAGATAATGGGGCTGGAAATAATAGTTGGAATAAAATGGGTTCCAAACACAACATCCGTTAATATAGATCCAAAAACCGGAACCCTAATAAGAGAAGGGATTCCAAGTGTAGTAAATCCACATGACCTAACAGCAGTTGAAATGGCTTTAAGGCTTAAAGATAGATATGGAGGTAGAGTAACAGCAATCTCCATGGCACCACCCTCTGCTATAGCCGGACTAGAACATGTTATTGGAATGGGAGTAGATAGGGGGATATTAGCTTCAGATAGAGTATTCGCTGGAGCTGATACATTAGCAACATCATACGTACTAGCCAAAGTTATAGAGAAAATTGGAGACTATGACTTAATAATAATGGGACATGAAACCATAGACAGCTCAACCGCTCATATAGGTGCTCAAGTAGCATCATGGTTAAAATTACCCTACATATACTACGCAAAAGAAATAGACTATAACGAGAAAGAAAAAAGTATCATGGTTAAGAGAATACTTGAGAATGCATTTGAAATATATAAGATAAAATTACCTGCAGTCGTATCCATAGCTATGCACACATATGAACCGAGAAGAATAAAAATATCAAACAAGTTAAGAGCAAAAATGGAAAATTTGATTCAAGTATGGACAAGTAAAGACCTAGATATTGATGTAAACTGCGCTGGACTAAGAGGATCACCAACAGTGGTATCAGCCATAGACTTTGTACCCAAGGTGCCAAGGAAAAATGAAATATTCAATGAAAAAGATCCAAGAAAAGCCGCTAAATGGTTAATACAAAAATTAATAGAAGAGGGTTTATTAGACCCATGAGGTGAATAGTATTGACAGCTAGGAGGCTATGTAGCGAATGGACCGAGATAAATCCCGATGAATATAGAGGAATTTGGGTATATATGCAAGTCGATGATGGAGAAATAAACGAGGCATCGTTACAACTACTCGGCCAAGCTAGGAAAATTGCTGATGAATTAGAGACATATGCAGCCGCCATTTTTGTAGGATATAAAGTTAAGAATTTAGCTAAAGAAGCCATATATTACGGAGCCGATAAAGTAATTGTGGTCGATGACGAAAGATTATCAAAATATACACCAAACCTCTATGGAGATATAATTTATAGATTAGCTTTGAAATATAAACCTGAATCCATATTAATAGGAGGAACAATGCGCGGAAGAGAATTGGCTCCATATATTGCAAATAACCTAAGAACAGGCATAACAGCCGACCTAACAATGATAGAGGTTAATAAAGAAACTAGGGATATAATACTTATTAGACCACCATTCGGAGCATGGATGCTAGCCCACATAAAGACAAGGGATAGGAAGCCCGTAATGGGAAGCGTAAGACCCAACGTATTCCCAACCCCAGAAAAAGACCTAAGTAGAAAAGGAGAAATAATTATAGAGGAGGTCAAAGAAGTAATAGACCCAAAGATGGAACTAATTCAATATATCCCTATAAAAAAGAAAGAAGAGATCCCTATAGAGAAGGCGGAAATAATAGTCTCAGGTGGGAGAGGCCTAGGTTCAAAAGAAGGATTCAACCTACTTAAAGAGTTGGCAGACCTTTTAGGCGGAGTAATAGCAGGCTCAAGGAAAGCGGTTGATGCTGGATGGATCCCACATGAAAAGCAAGTAGGACAAACCGGCAAGACAGTAAAACCACAACTATATATAGCAGTCGGTATTAGTGGAGCAGCCCAACATGTCTTTGGTATAAGAGAAGCTAAGAGAGTGGTAGCCATAAACATCGATCCAGACGCCCCAATATTCGAGAACGCGGATTATGGAGTGGTGGGAGATTATAAGGAAATAATCCCAGCATTAATCGAAGAAATAAAATCTATAAAGAAGACTAAGAAATAGTGAGATAATAATAAATTAAAAACGAACTCCATATACCTTTTAAACCAATTATAACAATAAATATCATTTAGTGATGAAAAATGCCCGACTACTATTTAGAGACAAGAGATTATTGGCTAGTGAACCTAGCATCACAGCTAAAGAATCCAACCCTATTAAGAATAGATATCAACGTGCCCGTAGTCGATGGTAGAATAGTTGAGAATAGCTATAGACTATATATATACGCTGATATAATAAGGCTATTATCAGAATACACAGGCTTAGTTGTTGTGGCACACCAAGGGAGGAAAGGTCAAAAAGATTTCATACATCTAAAGCAACACTGGATAATTCTAAGAAAATTACTCCCAACCGAGATAGATATAGAATATATAGAATTTGACAAAATATTTACAGAAGAAACCAAGAAAAAAATAAAGAATCTCGAAGCGGGTGAAGTCCTACTCTTGGATAACATAAGAATGATGGATGAAGAAACAAAATTCAATCCAGAAGAAAGCAAATACATAAAATTCTTTAAAGATTTAGTCAAATCATGTGTAAATGATGCAATTCCAGTATGGCACAGACCCCACACAAGCATAATGGCACTCCCTTACATAAATAAAACATACATAGGCGTAAGATCTGTGCTGGAGCTAAAAACACTTAAAGAAGTACTGGATAATAAAAAAGTCGGCGTATCCTTATTAATGGGGGGAGCCAAACTAGCAAAAATATCTTATCTCAACAACATATTAAAGTGGGCTAAAGGATTCACCGGAGGAGTGCCAGGGCAACTACTGGCATATGTAGATGGTTACGACCTAAACCCAATAAACAATAGATTCTTAGAAAAAAAGTTCCCAATAGAAATGTTCGAAGAAGCTAAGAAACTATTGAAAAAGTATGACTTGAAATATCCAAAAGACTTCGTAATAATCGAGAATGGCGAAGAAAAAGAGGTATCATTAAAAGAAATTCACAAAACAGATGGAGTCATAATGGATATAGGAAGTGAGACAGTGGAATGGTATGCAGAAGAAATGGAGACAGACCTCATAAGAATAAGAGCAGGTCCACTCGGTGTGTTTGAGAGAGGCTTCACAAATGGAATTAAACTAACCAAGATGATAAGCGGAACGGGACTCATTTTCCTAGGAGGAGATACAACTGCAGAAATCACGATGTACGGATTAGATAGAGTAATACAGAATACAGGAGGCATTCTATGTGTAAGTGGAGGGTCTTTTCTACATGGAATGGCGGAAGAAAACTATCCAAGCATTGACAAAATAATTGAATTACAAAAATAATTCTGTAAATAGAGGTATAAACATAGTGATACTCTATACAGACCTATCTTACATACATCCAACTCGATGCTACATCTATATAAAAGGATATTCCATTCAATACTTAGTAAATAACTTTAGCTTCGAAAAAATAATAAACGTAATATACAACGAAGAATCAACAGCAAAAGATACTATAAGCAAATTTAGTAAAAGACTATTAATTGAAGATATTGATAGAGAATTAGGTATACCAGACTATCTTGACAAGATTCTAATATTAAACATGGAAGACTGTAATGGTTACAAAAACAAACTAAACATAATTAAAGAAACATATCATATAACTAATATCGATTCAGCACTAGAGCTCGCCCTAGAAATATGCAAAAAAATTATAAAACAGAAAATATATATGGTAAAGGAATTCAACAAATTAGTATATGAAAATGATATTAACCAATTGATAAATAAGAAAATGTTATCACCTAACAAAAATCATTTAATAGAACTATGCAGAGCCCTATACAACACACTCATAAAACACGAACAAATCGAAGATAATCAAATCCTACGCATCGATAGAGAGATAAGAATAACTAAAAAACTATATCCAGGCATAGACATATACTTAACTAACTACCTCCTAACGAAGACTAATGAAGAAAACGTCATCAATCTATTAACATATGCATACTATCCCCTAACACAAGCATATATCTTACAGGCTAGAAAATTAAAAGAAATACCTAAAGAAATTATCTATGAAGGGCCAATTGGTCTCGAAAACCTCAAATAGCGAAGAAGAAAAACAAATATAATTATAATTATGATAAGAATTAATAATCCAATCTCTAGCCCCACCTTTCCAAAGAAAATAAAAGGAAAGGGAGCAATCACCACAAATGACTCACCGACAAATCCAGAAGAACTTAATGCCCACAAGAAAAGACCAATAGTAACCAATATGAAACCAATAAAAATAACTAAAAACCACTTAAAAACATCTACGTTCTCCATATGCTCATAATAACCCTTCCCTATGGACTTAGAACAAATAGTACAAACTCTTAAATAAGGATCAAAATCATATCTACACACCAATCTGCCACAGCTACTACACACATATTCTGCATTCCTCTCACCACAAATATCACAAACCGGAACCCTGCCCGACATGAACCAACCACCCAGACCAAACTAGATAAATAAAGATAATATAGATGATAAATAGAATCAATCCAATTAATACAACCCACCCCAGGGACTCCCTATCACTCCCCCATATAATAGGAATAGGACCAATAAGTAGTATCCCCCCTCCCCTACCACCTCTCCCTATCTTGAAAAAAGCTATGATAATCAATATAATACCAACTATTATTAGTAAAAGACCTAGCTCCCCTCCACCAAATACAATATTCATATACAACACCCAAGTTAATATTCAATAAACCATAAAATTATATTTTTAATATCAAACTTAATTAGTAGATATAACAATGTTATGTAGAGGTAAGAAGAATGTCGCACATCAAGCCCGGAGTATCAAAAGAAGAGGCTAAAGCCAAGTTACAGGCATTATTCACCATGCAAACAAAGCAAAAAATGATAGAAGAGAATATGAAAAAAATAAAGTATAAAATAGGTGTAATCAGTGGAAAAGGAGGCGTCGGTAAATCGACAGTAACAGCAAACCTGGCAATCGAATTGGCATCTAGAGGATATAAAGTTGGAATTATCGATAGCGACTTCCATGGACCAAGCATACCTAAAATGTTGGGTGTCGAGGATAAACGTGTAATGGCAACTAGAGATAGAAAAATGATACCAGTTAAAGGCCCACTAGACATCAAGATAATAAGCATCTTCTTCTTTCTACCCGATCCAACCTCAGCAGTAATATGGAGAGGCCCGCTGAAAAAAAGTTTTCTAGAAGAGATACTTGCATCAGCACTATTTGGAGAACTAGATTTCTTGCTAGTAGACCTACCACCAGGTACCGGAGATGAAGCACTAAACCTAATACAATCAGTCAATGATTTAACCGGCTTAATAGCAGTAACACAACCAACCGATGTATCAGCTCTAGCAGTCGCAAAATCAATAGACTTCGCTCAAAAAGCCGGAGTAGATGTACTCGGGATAATAGAGAATATGAGTGGCTTCATATGCCCAGGGGAAAAGAAAATATATAAAGTCTTCCCAGGTGAAGGGGGGAAATTATTATCGAAAATGTTCAACATACCCCTTCTAGGAAGCATACCGATTGACCCAGGATTAGCAGAGGCAGAAGACAAGGGTGGATTATATATACTAAATAATAAAGATAGTACATTCAGTAAGGAATTCAAGAAAATAGTTGACACCTTAATAGAAATATTGGAAAATAAAAAGTGAATAGAGTCACCTACCCTTAAAGAAGAAATAGATCAAACCCATAATCACAATTATTATGGCCAATAATATAGCCGAGAATATTACTTTGGGATATATACCGTATCCTAAGGCTTCCCAATCCATCCTAGTCTTCCAGAATCCATGGCAATCGAAACATCCTAAAGCTTTATCAGCCGGCTTAACACCATGATTAACTGCCATATATCTAACTAAAGTGACATATTTTCCATTAAATACTAATCCCCCAGGCTTACCACCTAATTTAAAAGCCAATGTATTATTACCAGTAGCGAACACTACACCAACTTTTATTGGTATAGGAATTCCTTTATCCTCATCAAAGGGTACAACGGCTATATGGTATTTATAGGGATAGATCTTACCATCTTCAATACTTCCAACCGGCTTAGACAAAATAATCTTACCTTCACTAACATTGGCCTTTTCTGGATATATATATTCAATTCTATCCTTCTCATTCCACCACAGATATACTGGCGTCAAGTTTCCTTTAAGCTCGATCTTAGGCTCATACCTAAGTAATTTTTCATTAAATTCTATGGTACTCCAATCTCTAGATACCTCTGTAGGTGTTTTATAACCAATAATTGGAATATGACAAGTCTGACAAGCCACCTTATCTATATGAAAAGTCTCAATAAACCATCCTGTAACTGGAGCAGTATGTCTATCCTCATGACAAGAAGAGCACTCGACGACATCACCACCCCTCCTTGACCAAGTGTCGGAAGACCTTAATTTAAAATCATGTTCATCAGCCACATGGCAATCGATGCACCATAAACCACTACCCATATGTACATCAACATCTCTAGAAACATTCCCTATCAATTCAGGACCTAAGTTAGGTCTCTTGAAACCAGGTCCACCTCCAGAAAATGCATGACAATATAAACAACTATCTTTGGTAGGCGTTGAAGTTATCGTCTTCGCCAACTCTTCAATACTTATTTCTGGATTAGGCAGATACCTGAAGCCATTCTCAGTCTTAACCAATTTCCTCCATCCTTCCTTAATCCCAATAGGTCCACCCTTATATTTAGTAGAATGGCACACAAGACAATCAATATTTGATAACTGTTCCTCACTTAAATTAGTAGAAGGAACGGTTCCAAGACTTACACCATGACACATCGAACAACCACTAGCTATAAAACGCCCCCTATAACCCTCGAACCCCTCTGGAGGCTTCTTTAAGGTGGCATTACCAATGTAGTTAATTGGGACAGTACCGTTCCAAAAAATAGCACCGCAAAAATCATTATATACATATTTACTACCCACCAATACTTCTCCATGACCAGCAACATCGCTTACATAATTAGCCAGTTGATAATGATACGAGTGGAAAACATCTATTGTAACATCCCGGTGGCACGGTATGCAACTGATGGAACCCCTATACGTAGTTATATTCAAAGCCTTAAATGCCTCAGTATGATCAACAATTCTGGGCCTCTCAATTTCTCTCAAGGAGAATTTAACACCGAAAACTGAAGTCGACTGCCACGACAAATAAGAAAGTATTATTACTAAAAGCGATACAGTAAAGAGTAGGAATATATATTTCTTGTACTTCTCTAGTCTATTCATTTTATTCACCAGTATATATTACTGGCGCGCTATATAATTTGTCTCATTTTTAATATATTAATATATACTTTAATTAAGGAAATATAAATATAGTAAATATAATAGGTTAAAATATGTATACAGTTGTAAAAAAGATTATACGGTTATGTATATCCTCCGGTTTTTACTACCCTTACTCTCATACTTTAAAAACTTTATCTCACCAATTTCCTTAGTATTCTTTACATGAGTACCACCATCCAACTCAGTATCGACCCCAACTATCTCCACTATCCTAACTTCATCACCAAGATATTTAGCATATTTCGATATATCAGCAACTCTAAAATATTCCCTGTGTTTCAATGCTTCTTTGGTGGGCATAAAATATGTCCTTACTTCATGACCCTCCTTAGCAATAGAGTCCGCCTTAGCAACTATAGATAATGCTAATTCCTTGTTCATCCCCTTCATAGGGAAATCTATTCTTGCATACTCCTCGTAAATATTTGACCCAGTAATTAGTACATTATAATCAAAGTACATGATCGCACCTATTATATGGAGACTAGTATGCATCTTCATAATTCTATATCTTCTATCCCAATTTATCCTCAAAATCACTTCTTCCCCTGAACTTAATTCGCCTCCCTCAATTATATGATAAACTTCACCACCCTTTTTGAAGGCTCTGGAAACATTTATTCGCTTATCTCCGACTATTACAGCACCAGTATCATGTATTTGACCCCCTCCTCCAGGATAGAAAACAGTTTTATCAAAGATTACCCCATCCTCCGTCACTTCCAAAACTTGGGCCACCGTCTCCTTTAAATAAGCATCTTTCAAGTAAAGTAATTCCGTCTTAACCATAGACCATCAACTCCCATAAATAATACCTACGAATATTTAGCTAAATAAAATGAAAAGCTATAAAAATGTTAATCGCCACCTTTAAGCTTAGGTGGACTAAGCACTATATTCAATTTATGCCCACATTTTGGGCATCTTCCATCCTTCTTGACATCAAACTTTTTAATATAAAAACCTAATCTATCTATCACTTTATATCCACAGTGAGGACAGTAAGTATCTTCATAAGGGTGGCCCCAAACATTACCAATATATGCATATTGAATGCCCTCATCCCTAGCGATATCAACGCATTTCTCTAAAACCTTAACTGGTGTAGATGGCACATTCAACATTTTATAATCTGGATGAAACCTTAGGAAATGCATCGGAGTCTCTGGCCCTAAATTCTCAACAACCCAACGAGCCAATTTTCTAACATCATCATAATTAGAACCTTCATCAACTGGAACGACTAAGTCGGTGATTTCAATAAATACGCCTTTATCCTTCAATGCCAATAAACTATCAAAAATAGGATTGGAATCTACGACATAGATGTACTTCCTGTAAAATAATTTATTCCCATGTCCTTTAAAATCAACCGTAGCAGCATCTAGATATACCCCAATCTCTTCAATAGCTTCAGGAGTCATAAAACCGTTGGTAACCCAAGTATTAAACAATCCTTTTTCATGAGCCAACCTCATAATATCTAAAGCATACTCAGCGAAGATTGTAGGTTCATTGTATGTATAAGATATTCCATCGGCCCTATATAACAATGCATCATCTATAACCTGTTGAGGGGTCATATAATATCCTGTAATCTTCCTCCTCTGACTTATATCCCAATTCTGGCAATACTGACAGGCAAAGTTACAGCCCACAGTAGCTATTGAATATACCATAGATCCAGGCACGAAATGTGTTAATGGCTTTTTCTCAATAGGATCTACATTCCTAGCAATAACCATACCATAATTAAGGGCATAAAGTACTCCACCAATATTCTTTCTTACTCCACAAAACCCAATCGATGACTCCGGAATTCTACAATTCCTATGACATAAATAACAATGTATCCTATCTCCATCCACCCTCCAAAACTTAGCTATATGTAGGCCCTCCCTAATAGGTGTCTCCAAATTCATTACCACTAATTTACATAAATATACATGAATATAAAATCTAGTTAATTAAAACCACATAAAATAAAGACAGAAATATAAACAAGGCGCTCTTACTATTTACAAATACTAGTAAAACATAATTATATAATCTAACATCGACAATAGTACCATAGAAATAAAAATAAATGTAACCATCGGTATCCCCGGAGTGACAAATTTTAATCCATTCCTCTCCTCCAATATAATCTCTTTAAGATCATCTGCTTCGTAAACCCAATACCCATATAATAATTTAAGTTTATTAAAGAAACCATGCTCAGTAGAAAACTTACTCCTATTTATGTATATACATTTAAGGATAACGTAGATAACACTAATTATACTAGATAAAAGAAGTACTTGAATGAAACCAGGTATTAAGTTAACAGCAAAAACATCGGGTTCAAAGACGAATGATAGTGGGGAGATGATTATAAACATAATGAAATCAGCGCCACCCAATGAAAAACCAAACTTAGATGCTATTACCATAACAAATACAATCAATATAGAGATGACTATACCTAGATAAACCTTTGAAACTACAATCAATCCTGAATAAATGCCATATACCAATGCTGCATAAGGAAAGATATATAAACTCCACACCCTATCATCAATTAGTCTAGTCTTAAAATCTTGATAGGCTGGGGCGACCGATGAAATTATAGTTAATAACTTAATTAAAATATATAAATCTGATTCACTCAACATCATCACACCCAATAAGGCTACAATTTCTTAATAAATCCAGCTATATCTAATGCAACGTGCTCAGCCAATAAAAATAAATTCTTACCGACATAAAATTCAAGCTCCTCAACCAAATTCTTCAGTCCTCCTATAATGTCATTCTTTCTAAATGACTCCAAGGCCCTATAGAGAAAAGATTCTTTTGGCGAATCTCTCTCGATAGATATAAAATCATTCACCACCCCCTGAAAAGGATTTTTAGCCTTGGGATTCTCTAAATCACTCACATAATTAACATGGGCAAACTCTTTAGGTGAATCTGTTAAATAACTGACTGGAATAAATAATACTGATTCACCAATCCTATAGAAGTCAGATGGACGTCCATTCATCCTAATTCCATAAAGAATATCAGAGTATTCAGTTAACTTCCCCCAGGAAAAATAGATGATGAGTGACTCGATAAAACCATTTCCCCATATAGGAGAAGATACGTATGCAGAATATTTTCTGGAGATATTTAAAAAAGACTCTAATGCATCATATGTTATCCATGGAATGTCCCCAGGGACGACGATAACTTCCTCATCCCCCAATCCCTTAGATGAAAGTATACCACAAAGTGGACCACCGCAATTATTTAGGTCATATACAAAACCACCAAAGGAATCACTATTTATGAAAATACATCTCTCTAACAAGACCCTCTCTTGAGACTTATCCCTAACAGATACAAAGATCCTATTAACAGTACGACTAAGATTATTAAATACCCTGTCAATAACAGTAGAATCATCTATCTTTGCAACTAATTTATTATCCCCAAATCTCCTTGATTCACCGCCCGCCAGAATTAAACCAAGAACCATCCTAATTAAAACACCAAATAAATAAAAAGAAAAGGTTTAAACCATCTTTTTCAGATCCTCAGTTACATTCTTACTTAATATATCATCCCTATCGTATACATCTGCAGATATATCCAGGACCTTAACTTTATTATCGACAACCTCAAAACTCAAATTAATGTTTACTATAGCATCTTTTGGTATTTTGTACCTATCTACTAGAACATTATATAGCTTCGTATTCAACTCCGAGATACTCTCGTTAACAGACTTGGAATCAACTTCCCCCTTCGTATAATGCGGCCTAAGGACACCGTTTATAACCCTCCTTATTTTCAATGCATATCCACTCAGCCTAACAGGGCCAGTCTTCACATCAAACTTCATCTCCATAGTAATTCACCCATATATAAATATTTTTAAAGATGATTTATAAAAACATCAACTAATAGTAATTATGTATAGTTGATATTTTTTAAATAAAATAAATGAATATTCATAATATCTTTAAAATTACCTACTATACATTAATGACTACTATAATAAAATCATTAACATCGGTCCCAGTGGCGCCAGTCGCCAACGCTCTATTCAAATGCTTAAAGAAAGTATAGCTATCATTCTCCCTCAAGTAATCTTCAGGATACAATCCCTTCCTCAGCCCGTCCCTCAAGGTACACCCATCTATCACAGCCCCACCAGCAGGACTATTACCATCCACACCATCAGTATTAAATGCTATAACTGCTACGCCATGAAGGCCACTAATTCTTCTAACAATAGACAGTAGAAGCTCCTGATTCCTGCCACCAGTCCCCGAACCCCTAACACTGACACTAGTCTCACCACCAGCCACCAACACGGAAGGCGGCTCTACTGGCTCATTATCCCAGTACATATCCTCCACCAATGAAGCAATTACTTGACCGATCTCCTTAGCTTCACCAACCAACCTATTACTTAATATAAAAGAGTTATATCCTTTAAGCTCGGAAAACATCTTCATACTCTTTAAACCAATCTTCCCACTCGCCACAACCACATTCTCCATATACTTAAATACTGGATCACCCTTCCTCAATGTCTCAGGTAAATCGCCTTCTATCCCCTCCATAATAGCCCTAGTAATACTAGTTGGTAAATCATCCCAAATACCGTAAAACTCTAAAATCCTCTTTGCATCCTCATAAGTAGATTCATCTGGTAAGGTAGGGCCACCTGCCACATCATAAATATCATGACCAAGACTCTGAGATATAATCAGAGAAACACCATGCCTAGGATAAATATATTGAGCAAACCTCCCACCTTTTACCTTTGATAAATGTTTAATAACCGTGGAAAATTCATGTGGACGCATAGCATTCTCTCTACAAATCTTATATAAAAACGATATATCATCAACATCAATGTCAGCAATAGGAATTTCAAATAGCGACTCCCCACCACCACTTATTAAAACCACCACCAACTTATCCTCAGGCGCGGAAGATATGAAGTCAACTAATTTTTGAGAAGAAGAAATAGTATGCTTATCAGGTAGGGGATATCCACCATATAATACATCAATCCCATTATTTCTCAAATAATTCATGATCCTCCAACTAACCCTCTTCCTATCAACTATAATCAAACCCTTTTCCAGATATTGACTGGAATAATCCACCAATGCTTTGCTCATACCTAGAGACGCCTTCCCAAAACCAACCAGATAGAATCCTTTATCAAGATCAATCCTATTACTTTTATTACCACCAATGAACAGATGCTTACCATCTTTAGATAAGTACCGAAGTATGGATTTATATGAATCGACGACCTCCAACCCATGAGCTAGAATCTCCAAACCCTCTAAAGCAGAATATTGACAAGCCCTACAAGAATCGGCTTTATAAGAAGAAACCAACTTCATATATATAGATTTCTCCATGCCTACTCCTCCTCCGCTTCTTTATCACCCAATTTACGCATAACCTTCTCAGGAAGAGCAAAATCCTCTCTCCTCATTAATGCTGGTGAAGTAATAATAAAACCTCTACCAGGAACAATCTGAATCTCATGCACATATAAACTATGGTTTGTTTGCCTCATCTTCTCTATAACAATGTACCTTTTAAGTATATTCCCCTTTATACTCTTCCTGAACCTAAGTATACCATCCGCCACATGCTCAACACCAAATCCAAATGCCTCAGAATTATGACACACCACACCACCGAATCCAGCTATAAAATTCTCAGTCCCATTAACTGAAAGATCGTATACATAGGTGTCTTTAACCCTCTCCCTATTAATAGCAACTACTCTCACCAATTCAATATCACCCATAGACATGTCAAGACCAATCTTGTTAGAGGACCGAATTCTATCGAATAACCTACCTTTTGACCCAAGTAACTCTACACCTCCATCACTTTTCAAACTATTTGAGGATGATAAAACTGGATAGAGGAATTCATGCCTAATAGAATTAGAGATAGTTAAAACATAATCACCTATATCGATTTCATCAGTTGGAACTGCGATAATCTTCCCCTTCCTGTAAACATACACCGAGTGCCCAGCTGTCACTCTAATATTAGAGCCATCTGCGAAAACCAATTCATATATGTATCCACTATAGATGTGGCGAATAAATTTTCCAACTCTACTCCACACCAGCCTATATGAATTCCAATCCATAGATAAAACATTTATATCTCCACTCAATGAATTATCCAATACAGAGTCAACCAATTCTCCAATCTCCATCGAACGAATCTCCCCATCTAAATTGACAAACACAGGTATATCAGGTGGCACAGAGGTAGTTATTGCATATTGACTAGTAACCAATACAGTGAAATCCCATTTAGAAAGAACCTTCTTTAATGTATAGGAATACTGTCGAGCCATAGCTGGCTTCGAAAGCCAAAAAGCGGATAAACTATCTATCACCAGCCTAGCCCTTCCATATCCCAATCTCTTTTTAGCCTCCACGACTTTATTAATTAATTCATCCACATCGAGATACTTCAACGTCCACTCATCATTACCCATCAAAGCATCAATAATAATCAACTTCCCTTCATTAATCGCGGATTTAAAATCCATACCAAATTGACTAGCCTGACTAATTATAGAGTCCCTAGTCTCTTCCGTAGTAACGTAAATATTTTTATCCCCCACCCGAATCCCTTCATTAATGAAATGTAGACACAGAATCGTCTTCCCAGTACCAGGTTCACCAACAGCAGCTACCATAAAACCCCGCGGGATTCCACCCCCAATTAATTTATCGAGAGATGCTACACCAGTAGATAAACGCTCCATATCCACCAATTAAATATATCGTCTATTTATATAGAAAAATTGTTTTTAAAATCCATTATAGGGGAAAAAGTCAAATGAATAATGAAAAGCTGATTATAGACGAACATGCAAGGTATATGCATTCATGCATAAATTGTGGTGGAGAGATAGGTGATGATAGACTATATTTAGGGCTACCATGTAAAAAATGTTTACCAAAAGTACCTGAGAAAAGGGAAATTGATTTTATATATCAAGAATTGAAGAATAGAGGCGTCTTAACAAAAAGATTTGAGCAACTATATAGAATAGAAAAAGACACGAGAGAATTCATAAGATTCTTCACCAAAATAATTGGTAATCCACCATGGAGCGCCCAAAAAACTTGGGCTAAAAGGGTTTTCAAAAAAGAAAGCTTTTCCATACTAGCACCCACGGGAGTTGGAAAAACATTATTTGGAATGATGATGTCATTATATCTGAGTGGTTATAAGAAGAAAGGGAAATCCTATATACTTGTACCCACCACAACACTAGTTGACCAAATAACCGATAGACTGAATCAGTATTCAAGTAAAATGGGATTGAAAATAAAAATAATAGGATACCACTCTCACATAGAAGATAGAAACGAGAAACTAAAGCGTATTAAAGAAGGGGACTTCCATATTCTAATAACTACTAATCAATTCTTATCAACCAGATTCGACCTAATAAAAGATAAATCCTTCAAATTAATATTTGTAGACGACGTAGATGCAATAATAAGAAGAAGTAAGAATATCGATAAGATTCTCAACCTAATAGGTGTAGAAGAAGAAATTATTGAAAAAGCCATGGAGGCAATTAAATTAAAGATTAAACTAGCCACAAGTAAAGAGGAGAAGGAAAATATATTAAAAAAAATAGGCAGAATCAGCAACATAATAAATAAATCTAAAAAGAAGATCCATGGAATCCTAATAGTATCTACAGCAACAGGCAGACCGAGGGGACTAAAAGTAAGGTTATTTAGGGAAATCTTAGACTTCCAGGTGGGAATGAGATCCGATATAATAAGAAATATTGTTGATGCATATACATATCCAGACGTAGATATGGAGGTTAAAGTTGTAGAACTAGTAAAGAAGTTAGGAAGCGGCGGCCTAATATACATACCTGTAGATAAAGGGATAGATTATGCACATTATTTAGCAGATATACTAAAAAGCCACGGGTTGAAGGTGGGTGTAGTAACAGCTGAAGATAAGACGGACTTAAAAAAATTTTTATCAGGAGAAATAGATGTACTGATTGGGATAGCCATTTACTACGGAGTAATGGTGAGGGGGCTGGATATCCCTGAAAAAATTAGATACGCTTTATTTGTAGGTGTCCCAAGATTTAAGTTTAGCACAGACCTAGAGGCCCCCACCCCATTACACCTAGCTAGAATCCTCCCAATAATAAAGGAGGCCGGATTATCTGATCCAAAAATCATAGATAACTATCTCAGAATAATAAATAGGCTTATTCAAAGAGCTAGCTATGTAAGACTAATGTATATTAATGAATTATTAAGCGGGGTTAGGGAGCCATCAAACAAATATGAAGAAAAGATTGTTGAGATAAAAGAATTTATAAGAAGCACATTAAAGAAAGAAAATGCATATGCAAAGATATCTAAATTAAAACATGTAGAAGTATTAATCGAGGAGGGAAAATTATACCTCCTTATACCTGATCTAATGACATACATCCAAGCAAGTGGGAGAACGAGCCGACTATATGCTGGGGGAATAACGAAAGGACTATCCGTTATAGTGGTTGATCATGAAAAATTATTAAAAGGATTGATAACCAGAATGAAATGGATAGTCGAGGATAGTGATTGGAAACCAATATCAGAAATAAATCTAGATAAGCTCCTGAGAGAGATAGATGAGGATAGGGAAAAAGTAAAGCTAATTAAATTAGGCAAGATAACAGCGGAATTTAAAGATCCAGTGAAAACTAAACTGATGATAGTAGAGTCACCCAATAAAGCAAGAACAATAGCGGGATTCTTCGGTAAACCAACTATAAGGAGAAAAAACAGTAACATTGTGTATGAAGTATCAATTGGAAGCATAATACTTATGATAACAGCTAGCGGTGGACATGTATATGACTTAGCAACATTCCCAAGGAAAATCGAGTTAGAGAATAAACTATTATATGGAATATACATAAATAATGGTAAATTTATTCCCTTATACAACTCTATTAAGAGATGCCTTAAATGCGGACACCAATTCACCTCAGAACATGATAAATGCCCAAAATGTGGTTCAGATAAGATATACAATTCAATCGATAGAGTTGAGTTTATAAAAGAACTCGCCTCCGAGGTTGATGAAGTATTAATCGCTACAGACCCAGACGTCGAGGGTGAAAAAATTGGTTGGGACATCGCTATCCTAATACGTCCCTATACCCAGAAGATATTAAGACTCGAATTCCATGAAATAACCAAGAAAGCAATACTAAAAGCCCTATCAGAACCAAGAGATTTCATAAAAGAATATGTAGAGGCACAAATTGTTAGGAGAATAGAGGATAGATGGATAGGATTCCTATTATCAAGCAAACTCAGAACAGAGTTAAAGGAACTAATTGGTAATAAAAAATGGTATAAGTGGAGAAAAGGTGAATGGAGTGCAGGCAGGGTCCAGACTCCAGTATTGGGATGGATAATAAAACGATGGAACGAAGTACAGAATAGTGTTAAAGAAATATATGAAATAGAATTACCTTATAATATCAGACTAGAGATACCTAAAGAATCTGTGGGAGAAATAAGTCACGAGACACAATTCAATATAGTAGTAGAGAAAGAGTATAGAGACTCCATAAATCCACCCCCTCCATATACAACCGACACATTATTAGAGGATAGCAGTAGGTACTTAAAACTAGGTGCAAGTGAAACAATGAGAATTGCCCAAGAGTTGTTCGAATTAGGATTAATAACCTATCACAGAACAGATTCCACAAGGGTATCCGATAAAGGAATCCAAATTGCCAAGGAATATCTAACAACCATAACCGAAGAAATAGATAAATTATTTAGACCAAGAAAATGGGGGGAAGGAGGTGCACATGAATGCATTAGACCAACTAGACCCATAGATGCAGATACATTAATTGAATTAATAAATCAAGGAGACATAACACTCTATGCACCTATAACAAAAAATCATATAAAAATATACTCCATGATATTCAGGAGATTCATAGCAAGCCAAATGGCACCTAGTGAAGTCGTAAAACAATCAATAAAAATATCAATTGATAGCAAGGCAATCCATAAAGAAGATAGGGTTATTAGCATAATTAATGAAGGCTTCAATCAAGTGAATAAATATATTCAAATAAAAGAAAAAATACCAAATAAAACCACATTAAAGCCAATTAAATTGAGTCTAAAAGAAAAACCTACTATATATGGATATACCCAGGGAGATATAATTAAAAAAATGAAGAACAATGAAATAGGAAGACCAAGCACATATGCGAAAATAGTGAGTACTCTTCTTGAAAGGAGATATATTTTCGAGAGCAGAGGATTAAAATGGTTAATCCCTTCAGAGAAAGGTAAAATTGTATATAACTACTTATATAAAAAATATCCAGATATGGTGTCTGAAGAAAGGACAAAAGCCTTAGAAGAAAAAATGAAGAAAATAGAGGAAGGAATTATAAATTACATGGATGTATTGAATGAACTTTACAACGAAATAATAGATAAATTGGAGCCTATTGAGGAGATATATATTGAGGAATTTAAACCAGATATATATTTAGAAAAAGAGGAAAATGAATAGTGAGGAACACTATAGATTAGCTGCAAAACTAATAAGAAAATCGAATTACACAGTGGCATTTACAGGCTCTGGAATATCCGCAGAAAGCGGTATTCCTACATTTAGGGGCAGTAATGGACTTTGGAGTAAAATAGATCCGATGAAGGTAGCTACACCAGAAGCATTCCATAGAGATCCATATTTCGTATGGGAATGGTATAGATTAAGGATAAACAAAATTCTACACACTAAGCCAAACCAAGCCCACAAAATATTGGCCAAGTGGGAAGAAAAAGATATAATAAAATATGTCATAACACAAAATGTAGATAATTTGCATAGAGAAGCTGGTTCGAAAAAGATCATCGAATTACATGGAAACATATTAAGGATAAGATGTATTAACTGCACGCATAAAGAAGAGATTACAAAGAAATTAGATAGCACAGTTCCGAGATGCTCAGTATGCGGATCGATCATGAGGCCAGATGTAGTATGGTTTGGCGAGGCATTAGACCCAATCATCTTAGCTAATGCATTCGATATAGCTAGAAAATCAGACTTAATGCTTGTAATCGGAACAAGCGCCCAAGTCTATCCAGCAGCCGCGATCCCAATAGAGGCATGGAGAAATGGAGCTAAAATTATAGAGATAAATCCTGAAGAGACAAGTATATCTAATTATGCAGAAATATCATTCAGGGATAAAGCGACATATGCATTAATCAAAATTGATAAAGAACTATCCAAACTTTAACTCATCCTCTAAAAACTTCTTAATATCCCTCAAACGAGAATATTTTTTAATAAAGTCATCCACCGACAACTCTCCCTTCTTGAAGCGATCACTCAGCAAACGCAACTCATCCTCTATCTCAACCAACCTGCCTCTTATATAATCCCTATAACTTTTAATACTAACATTGGAAGACACTATCTCCGCTCCTCTATATACACCCTTAACGAGGCCATCCTCCAATAATACTATTTTATCTGCCTTCCTACTAACCCTAGGGTCATGCGTAGCAACAATTATTGTTTTACCCATACTTCTTAAACCCTGGAAGAAATCCATAACTTTCTCAATAGTTTCACCATCCAACTCTGCAGTAGGCTCATCAGCGATTATTATAGGTGGGTCGGATGCCACAGCTGCAGCGATGGCCACCCTTTGCTGCTCTCCACCACTCAACTCCTCAACTAATCGATTCAATTTGTTACTTATTCCAAGTTGAGAAGCAATATCAAAAATCCTATCACGCCCATCCTTTAATCCACGAGCAACCATAGGGATCTCTATATTTTCAAGAGCCGTTAATTTAGGAATTAGATTTAGGAATTGAAATACAAAACCAATATAATTCCTTCGAAAACTATCTAATTGCCTAGCATTCATTTTATGTAATGCATGGCCATCGACATAGACCTCACCTGCACTCGGCTTATCCAAACCCCCCAATAAACTAAGTAGAGTCGTTTTTCCTGAGCCGGAGGGGCCCATGACAACCACTAACTCACCCTTATTAACTGTAAAAGAAACACCTCTAAGCGCAGTCACCCCTCCACTAGCGGTTTCATAAATCTTGACAACATCAACTACAGATATATATACATCACTCGACACGCTTAATCACCTCATTAAGATCCATTTTCCTGTATTTGAGTATAACGGGAATCGGTGTAAACAAATACACTAAAACCACGCCTAAAATTGCAGATATCCCTCCACTATCTATTATTAGAGTATAATGTGGGTTACCGCCGACTAGGCTAGCTATATTCATCTGACTAACTCCATAACCAGATACAAACCCAGTAAATATACCTAATATCATACTAAATATTAAGATATGAATAGAGACAGCATACATAAACCTAAGCACATCTTTATTTTTAACTCCACGAGCCCTAAGAATCACCATATCCTTAAATGAACGTCTAATATATTGAAAAGTCAGAAGCAATATGCTTGATACAGCAGCAAGTATTCCCAAAATAGCATATAAATAATAACTATATGAAGACACTAACTGAAATTCTCCATTAAAAACTGATGGAGATATTAGTGTATTCTTTACCTCACCTAATGGATAACTATTCAACAGCTTAATCAAACTATTTTTAACCTCACTAAAATTATAGCCATCGCTAACACGAACTATTAACACATAATTCTTCCACTTAATTGAATCTAGTTTATATCCCAGGTTATTAAGAGCTTCCATAGTAGTAATAGCGTCAAATTGCTCAGGCATAACATATAGAGCCCCAGTTACGGGGATCGATATGGACTCAGACAAATTATTCTTCAGCCTAGGATTAACATTTATTGGAATAGACGGCCCCAAAAACAATTTAAGTCTTTCTCCCATATGAAAACCCATTTGATTGACAATTTCTTTATATAACTTATATCTTACGACCAACCCCCTACGCACCGAATCAATAAGGCTACTCTCACCGAAGTAATTCCAATCTACGCCTAGAAAGATTACATTAGATATATCTTCAGTATTTTTTACAACTAGGATATACCTAAACCTGTATCCAGAAATTAATTCCCTGCCTTTAAAATATACATTCCCAACATTGATTATAGCAGATAGGCACCATGTATCAACACCTTCAAATTTAGATAGTGAACTATTAATGTTCTCTGATACTTGATTTAAATCACTGTTATCAACATTAATCGGAAAAACTAGTATTGACCCACTATTAATCTTATTATATTCCAAGTAAAAATTGACACTCCTAACTGAATAAACTACACTAAAAATCATTAGGGCAATCATCAGACTAGATATAAAGGCTCCTTTACTGAGCCACCTAGGACTCCTAGATACATAGCTAACCAAAATACTTCTGAAACCCTTACCTACAAATATGGAAGATATTTTACTTAAAATCCTGATAACCTTATCAGAATACGTGATTAACTTTATACTTGAATATATGAAGAACAAGGGAGCAAATATATTTAAGAATCCACTCAACAGTGAATACAATCCTCCAACAATAAATATAAAGATGTTTCCATCCCTGGGAAGTAAGTCTACTAAGTTTATATTTAATAGCCACTCCAGGATCTTGATAAAACCAAGTATAAATAATATTATCGTACTTCTAGTAACCGGTCTCTCTATATAAGTCTCACTACTAACTTCATGTAAATGCATAGCTTCTGAAGGAGCAATATCTGAAAAAACTCTCTTACGTCTCCATAAAGTTATTCCAATAATAAACAATACAGTGGCAGTAACTAAAAAGGCTGTACTCCAATCGATAAATCTCAAGTAATTTATCCCAAATGATAAACCAAAATTAGTAAAGATCAATGGAAGCCAGATAGGGATCGATAAAAACCCTATTACTAGAGCTAAAATAGTAATGACAATGATGTAGCTTGAGAAGGAATAATAAAGTGTACTACTATGAATCCCCCTGGCCCTTAAAATAGCGATCTCGCGCCTGTAATCACTAATTAACAGATCGATATTGATTGACAATAAGTACCAAACCCCTACGAAGAAAGGAATCGCATTTATGTATATTCCTAAATTAACAAAATTCCTGGCAAAAGAATAAATCATCAGTTCAGCAAGTAAGTTATTAGACTCATCATCGATATCCGCGATTCTATTAACATATGATTTAATAGAATTATTTGAATCACCTAATTTACTAATTACTTCTTGTAAATCCAAGCTTTCAAAAAAACTAGGTTCATAAACAACTATCAATCGATATCTTATTCTTCCCGGTTTAAACTTTGATAAAAGTTTGGAAAACAATTCGGGGTGAATAAATACCTCTGCACCACCACTTATTTCACCACTCCCATATCCAAATTGACTGAAATTGATAAACCTAATGCCCTTTGACTCATATACACCAACCAAAGAGACATTAGTAAATGGTAAATTGGATTCTGGATCCCCCAAACCCAACGATTCATCCAACTCAAGGGAAGAGAAATTAGATTCAGTGCTCACCATAATCTCATCTGGAGAATTCAACACATTACCCCTGAATGAATTAACAATGAATTTCAACGCATCTTTATAATCAGGGTAGGCGGTATATGCCATATAAACTGAGCTACTATTACCATAAAAAAGCCTGACATCTATACCTAGAATAAGATATACATGTCTCCCTGTAACACTAAGATTATCCAGAATATTCCTTAACTCATATAATCTACCTCTATCAACATACCCAAAAAGTTGATAATGAGTATCAACAGATTCCAACAATCTACTATAGAACCTAACACTCAATAATTTCGTAACAATATTTGGAGCCAATAGTAAGAAACCTACTATAATTATAACTACAATAATGCTAATTGTGCGAACCAACCTTCGATTAAATAATTTGAACAATTTCAGCGAAAACATAAATCAACAACGATAATATTTTTAATAAAAAATATATGAATTTTAAGGGAAACAATCTGCAGATCAATAATATTAACTATTACGTTTAGATAACATAGGAAAATATAATAATATAATCCCCTTCAACAATCATATGTGTAATGTGATACTAATGAATAAGGAGAAGTTAATGCAAAAAATAGTAGAGGAAATAAGGACATGTAAAAAATGCAAGCTATATCAAAGCCGGACAAATACAGTACCAGGAGAAGGTGATTTAAATACTAAAATTATGTTTATCGGTGAGGCCCCCGGGGCGAGGGAGGACGCCACAGGACGCCCATTCGTAGGAGCAGCTGGAAAACTATTAACGCAACTAATTGAGACAATGGGAATCAAACGAGACGACGTATATATAACCAATATAGTTAAATGCAGACCACCCGGGAATAGAGATCCACAGCCAGATGAAATATATAGTTGCCTTCCATATCTAAAGAGACAAATAAATATAATTTATCCAAAAATAATAGTGACCCTAGGGAGACATGCAACAAAAACTATATTCGAGATAGCTGGAATTACATTTAGAAGCATGTCTAATATACATGGAAATGAATTCAAAGGAAAAATAGACGGGAAACATATAACTATAGTCCCGACATATCACCCTGCAGCAGCTTTATATAACCCTAACCTACGACAGATACTCTTCAATGACTTTAAAGTTATAAAAGAACTCGCTAACAAGGGTTATAAAGGGCCATTAGACTACTTCATTCAAAAAGGTGATAGATAAATGCTACCATTAGATATATATAATCAGCTAAAACATAAAGAGATAATAATTTATGACATTGATAACACCCTAATAGATGTCAGTAAGAGATACATGAAAAGTATTGAGGAAAGTGGTATAGATCCACACACTAATATTAGGAGAATACCTCCCAAAGAGAGAGCAAAATTCTGGAAAATATTCTTATCAAATAAATACCTGCATCTAGACAAACCCAATATGGGGGAGATAGAGAATTTGATGAAAAAATACAACGAAGGATATGGGATAATATTGTTAACAGGAAGACCAGAGACATTGAGAAAAGACACCATAAAGCAATTAGAAAAATTCGGTATAAAATACCACGCCTTAATAATGAGACCCAAAAATAATAGGGAGCCTGATAAGTATTACAAAACCAAACTTATAAAGGAGATGATTAATTATGGATTAAAAATCATTGAGTATCACGAGGATGACCCTGCCACAATAGATGTTATTAAGAAGAACTTTCCAGATATAAAAGTAATCAAACACAATCTAGCAAATGAGAAATTAATATTCCACGATGATTAAGAATCCTCCCTAAAAGCCTCCCCAAATTCCTTCAATTCCCCCCTACGCTCAACATAAATCTTACCCTTATATCCACCTAATTTCTTATCAACCACAATAACATCCTTCTCTCTAACAGGAACATCGATATAACCATTTAACATCATATAAACCAAGACCTGCAAAACCTTATCAAAATGGGATTTATCCCTGTTCCTCAAACCCAAAAGATACTTATAAGCCTCTACAGACAAAAAACCTTTAATTCTTTCCAGAACATCACTTGGTTGAGTTTTATCCGGAGACGATTGGGCCTTAAGCATTCTATTCATATACTCAATAAACTTCTTTCGCTTAATATACTCAATATCATCAGACATTAATGATTCACCTAACAACCCTTACAATATATAATCTAAACCAAAATAATTTAGATAAATACAATACCTCATAAATGATTATTAACTTAATTGGCAATGCCAATTGTTTATACCAAGCAAAAAATAAAAATTTATAGACCTAATTCCTCCCTCAATTCCGGAGAGATTCTATCCGGAGTCCAAGGAGGATCCCACACAAGCTCAACTTTAACACTTTTTACACCATCTATCCTTTTAATAGCTTCTTCGGCTTGCATTACTATCATAGATGCAACTGGGCAACCTGGGAAGGTCATGGTCATCTTAACATACACATCCCCATCATTAACCTTCACTTCATACACTAAACCCAGATCTACTACATTGAATGGAATCTCTGGGTCATATACAGACTTTAATGCATTTAATACGTCTTCTTTTGTAATTCCCCCAGTCATCGCATCACCATTATAACATAGTTATACACTACCCATTAATAACTTTATCCATATATATTCGGCTCCAAAACCAAAAAAATAATGATGAGGAATAACGGGATTACTAGCAATATACTAAAAATATATCAGAGATTAATAACCATGAAATGCAAATTATATTTTAAATATTTCAAATTCACGGTGACAAACAAATGTTAAAAGGTGGATGGGGAGGAAAAATATTATGGATAGATTTAACGAGAGAGAAGGCATCAATATGGAAATATGATCCATCTATAGCTCTCAACTATATAGGCGGAAGGGGATTGGCGATTAGGATATTATGGGACCATTTGAAACCAGGTACAGATCCATTACATCCAGATAACTTATTAATATTCGCAGTAGGGCCTCTAACCGCCCTCCCACTACCCAGCAGTGGAAAATTAGTAGTGGCGTCAAAATCACCTCTAACCGGGGGATATGGTGACGGTAATGTGGGTACTAGGGCCTCAGTCATGATGAGAAAAGCAGGTTTCGACGCAATAGTAATAGAGGGGAAGGCTGAAGAACCCTCATACCTCTATATTGAAGATGATGAAGTAGAATTTAAAAGCGCTAGAGATATATGGGGACTAGATGCAAGTCAAGTACATGATGAACTAACTTCCCTACATGGAAAAGACTCAGGGATACTAACTATCGGAAAAGCAGGAGAAAACTTAAATCACTTCGCAGTGGTTATGTCAGAAAAAGATCGAGCAGGAGGAAGACCTGGATTAGGCGCAGTCATGGGAAGTAAAAACTTGAAAGCCGTCGTAATAAGAGGAAACGGACAAATCAAGCTATTCAAGGAGGATGATCTCCGAAAACTAGGTACACAAGCATTAAGAGACGTTAGAAAAGCTCCGATGTATCCATTCTGGATGGAACAAGGAACAATGGGGGTATATGAATGGTGCCAAGAAAATAGTGTACTCCCGACCTATAATTTTAGAGAAGGATGGTTCGAAGAAGCCGAGAAGATGACCGGAAAAGTTATGGCCCAAGAATATAAAGTAACGCAGAAAGGATGCCCAAATTGTAATATGCCATGTGGAAATGTAGCAGAGACAAAGGACGAAGGACAAAAAGTTAGGGCTGAAATGGATTATGAAAATGTAGCCATGCTAAGCTCAAACATAGGTATATCGAATATGAATGAAACAATCAGACTGGTGAGGTATACTGACAATTTAGGTATTGATACTATAGGAGCTGGAGCTGCTGTAGCATTCACGATAGAGGCGTATGAAAAAGGATTAATAGATAAAAATGACCTAGACGGAATTGAACCAAAGTGGGGAGACTACGATTCAGCCATGGACATAATAGACCTAATGATAAACAAGAAAAAATTTGGAAAAACACTCAGCTTCGGTTTAAGATATGCATCGTTAAAAATAGGCGGATCCTCAGTGAAATTCGCCATGCATGTTAAAGGCTTACCAATTACAGCATATGATTGCCATGTAGCTCCTGGAATGGCATTATCCTATGGAACTTCACCAATCGGAGCCCACCATAAGGATGCATGGGTAATCGCATGGGAAGCCCAATATGGATTTGATAAAACAGATGAAAAGAAAGTAGCTAAAGTTATAGAGCTACAGAGGATTAGAGGAGGTTGGTTCGAAACATTCGTAACTTGTAGACTACCTTGGGTGGAGGTACATCTAAACCTCGACTACTACCCTAAATTTATGTATTTATCAACGGGAGTAGAATATTCACCACAAGATCTTAATCTAATTGCAGATAGAATATATACATTAATACGTGCTTTCTGGATAAGAGAATATGGTTATTGGATGAGAAGTATGGATACACCACCAGAACGATGGTTCGAGGAACCACTAACACAAGGGCCAAAGAAAGGGACGAAACTAAACAGAGAAAAGTACAATTATATGCTAGACATTTATTATAAGCTCAGGGGATGGGATAGCAATGGAGTACCTACTAAGTCTACAATGAATAGTTTAGGGCTATCCAGGGAAGCCAGGGAATTGGAGGCAATAGGGGTAGAGCTTAAAACATGATTAAAGTAAGAGTATTAGGTTTCTTCCAAGAATATACAAAGGAAGGAATGTTAGAGATAGAATACAGGAAAGGAATGACGATTCGGGAACTAATACAAGAAATCTCCGAAGAATTGTACACATACATATCAAACCATATCGAAAATGCGGTAATCTTAATAAACGGGGTAAGCATCAATAATCTAAATGGATTGGAAACAAGGTTAAAGGATGGAGATAGGGTTGCATTAATGCCTGTGGTAGGGGGAGGCTAATCCCGCTTCACCCATTCATAATACTTAAATAACCCATCAATGCTTATCAGAATCTCATTATTCCCCAAGGAAAGTTCATTATAAAATCTCTCCAACCTAACAGCATCCTCATCTAAATCCAATATCTTTCGATAAGAAGTGGCTACATCCAAGCCCTCATTATACCATTCACTAACATAATTTGTCCACATCACCCATTTATTTAAAGCCCTCTCCAGGTAAGCCAAACCATCATATAAACCAAAATGGGTAAAAGCAATCCTTCTAGGATGCAAATTAATCATCTTCCTCAGGCTATCAATAGCTTTAATAGGATTATGAGGTGGAGGTGTTACAGGGATTATATTTCCTGAAATATTTATACCAGCACTATCCCCAGTAAATATTACACCACTTTTCATTAAAAAAATAGACATGTGATGAGAAGCATGTCCAGGCGTATAAATAAATTTTATAATATCTTCATCTATACTAATAATCTCACCATCTTTGGGGGCATATAAATTCTGCATGGGAACAGGCGTCGGCTCACCATATAATTTAGCTGTTTCCCCTAAAGTTTTCTTACTGGCACTCCATAATTTAATTGGATTATTTAGATGTATAAGCCCCCTAGGATGTACATAGACTCTAATTCCTCGATTCATACTAACTAACTGACCTACACTACCCGCATGATCCAAATGTATATGCGTAACAATTATAAAGTCAATATCACTCAATGAATAGCCTAAATCAGCCAGTCCATCTAGGAGCTTAGCGACTGATGACATTGGCCCCGTCTCAATAAGCAACCTCTTCTCAGATGAATCTACCAAATATGAACAAATATATCCACTTTTGTATTGAGGTGTAACGTCTATGCAATTAATATCCACCATATATTCACAAATAAAATTAATTTCATATAAAAATATTGGACAATAAAACAACGAATGATTCATTAATCTATGTTTTTTTAACCAACCTAGCTATCAATTCTATATGTGGAGTATGTGGAAATAAATCAAGTAGTTTAATCTCACCTTCAACTTCAAATCCCTTACCTAGGAACTTTATATCTCTAGCCATAGTCTCTGGATTACAGCTCACATATATAATTTCTGAAGGCGCTATTCTCAGTAAGTCTTGTTTTACACTCAATGATAGCCCTGGTCTAGGCGGATCCACAATAACTGTATCTGGGTGTGTATTTAAATATAGTGGAAGCATGTCTTCAACCCTTCCCTTTATAATATTTATATTTCCATCTACTTTACCAACATTAATCTCGGCACTATACACTGAATTTTCATCAACTTCAATCGAGACAATATTATCATATAAATCCTTTAACTGAATTGTAAATAAACCAACTCCACTATAAAGATCCATAAGTAAGCCACCGCCAGAGGCCATTTCCCTAACTATGTTCACCATATTAATTGTTTGATATGAATTTGTTTGGAAGAAAGCATTTGGATGAATATGATATTTAACTCTATTAATCTCCTCTTCCAAATAATCCTTACCATAAAGCGGCCGTATTTCCTTTCCTAAGGAAGTATCCGTAAGCCCTGGATTTATGCTCCATATCACTCCAGTAGCATATTTCTTCAGTTCCTCAACTAATTCATCCAAATACGGGAAAGGCCCATCTGATGTAACCAAAGATATTAACCTATCGCCGGTGAACTTCCCCTCCCTAATAACTACATATCGAACAAGACCCTCATGCGTAAATATATTATATGCCTCTATTCCATGCTTGACCATAAAATCCCTAACTATATGTATAATATCAATAGATTCCTTAGACATTAAGTGGCATTCCTCAAGGGGAACAAGTACATCCCACCTACCCGCCATCTTCAAACCTATAGCTGGAGAATTATCTACAATACCAACTGGATAATCCATTCTGTTCCTATAGTAAAAGATCCTTGGAGAGGGAATTACATCCCCCAAATCTACCCTCAATCTATATATTTCATTGAAAAATCTTTCCGAGATATTCCATTTATACCTTAATTGATAGCTATAATCTATATTCTGAAATCTACATCCTCCACAAACCCCAAAATGCTTGCATATAGGAGCCACCCTATATTTACTTGCCTCAACAACCTCTATAATATCTCCCCAATACTCTTTTAATCTCCCTCGCCTACCTTTCCTAACTATGTACGGTTTAATTCTGACATAGTCACCAGGAACGCCATATTTTACATAAAACTTGATATCCTTATAATAACCGTAAGCCCTACCTTTTTCATCTATATCCCTGACTAACAAAGTCACTGACTCCACAAACATTCACCGAAATAAACTTACTTACTCATGCTTCCAGATTATTCGATATAAGACCCAAAGAAACACGATCCATAGAGGGCTAATGGCAATTAAACCCACTAGGAAAAAGACAAAGTAGAAAACTGCATAAACACCCAGCAAGAATATATTTGCTAGTATAAATAATTTATAAACGCCTCCCTCCCGAGGATACCCCATACTCCGATATTTATACCATACATAAAAGATAATACCACATGAAATCAGACCTAGCAGAAATAGTATGCCGAAAGACTGATTAGCTTGCAATAAACTCGACACACCTTTATTAAACAACAAATCAACTAATGACGTTAAAGCAATTACCAATGTAAAACTTAGTAATAAATCGGAGCCATCCTTACCTAGCTTAAGTCTAGTACCACATTTAATACAAAAAACAGCATCACTCGGATTCTTAGCGCCACACTTCGGACACTCTATTCCAGACTCCTCCCACAATTCCTTTATCGCCATCCAAAAAACCCCCAATATATATCCAATTGACCACACTTGATAAAAATAGAGTAATTCAATAATTAAAGAAATCAATTATATTAATCTTTAACGGCCATTAGAAATAATCTATCAGCAGGATAGACTATTGACCTATTAGGTAAACCGACTATATAACCGGACTTATCGAATTTAACCCATTCCTCAATCACACCAGATAAATTACGGATAACACCCAATGGAGTGAATTTTTCAACATAATCTCCCAATTCAACATAAGGCTCCAGAATACCAGCAGATGAAGACTTTACATCATACCTCCTATACCCCAGCTCCTTAATAACTGGATACTCATCTATAGACACCTTAGATGTATCAATCATCCCAAGAAAAACCATAAGATTAATAATAGCCTTATAACCAACATTAACCCCCTTCCAATCAATCCTCAACCCCCCAGGCAACTCCAACGTATAGGAGGGAATACCTAACTCCAACAACTTAGGAGGTAAACTCTCTGATAAATGCTCAGCCTTATAATCCTTCTCCAGATACTCCTCTAAAATAGTAATACCCATACTCCCTGCATATTTAAGCACCTCACTCCGCAAACCACCCTCAACCGGATCCACTAATATAAATGGTATACAGTTCCCAGCGGTATGTAGATCAACGGCTACATCAGAATCCTTAGCTATCTGAAATATAGTATGTGTAATCCTCCTAGGCAAAATACCATCTTTATCACCTGGATAAGCCCTATTCATATCCACCTTAAAATAGGGGTCGACTCTAGTTCCAAAAGCGATTCCCTCCGGATTCATACCCATCAATATTGTGACACTACCACTTACTTCAGCGACCTTCAAATATTCCAAGAGCCTCCATAGTGAAGCAATAGGAGTTAATTCATCACCATGAATAGATGCACCCAGAAATATCTTGGGTTCGCCCTCCCCTACAACTATTTTAGTTAAGTTAATATAGCTTCCATCCAATCTCCTAGCAATTGGTATAGATTCAATCCTTATATTAGCCAAAACATTCACCTAAATATAATCTCAAAAAATTAGATAATAAAATCCTTTATAGATATATCCCGATAATTAAATGCATATAGATGAATGAATTCGATGCCGCCGTGTAAATGTTCCTCGCATAAAGGTATAATAATCCTACTCCTCTCTTTTCTTCTCTTCAGATACCCATTGACAATATTTATTAGGCGTCTCGAGCGCCCTATTCAACGTAATCTCGGCAATCAACTGAACATTATCAATTATACGATTAATATGGCTCAAGAGTAACCTAATAGTGCTAAGTATGATCGGGTCATGTAAATGAGATAAAGCCCAAATATCCAAATTTACAGTCTTACTCCCAAATTGCTTAGTATTATTAATGACTTGATTAGCTAAATCGAGATTCAATTCAAGGAAAGCCTGCATCGAATCACCAACTAATGTATCCACATTACTGAGAAGCTGATCTATCTTATGTAGAATACCTTCTTTCTTATTTCTCTCCTCATCTATCCATTCAGGAGGCAGTTTCCTAATCTCATCACTAATATCGCTAACCCTATCAGCAATATCCTCCAGAGCCTTAACAATAGCCCTATTACCAACTATATGATACGGATGCTCTAAACCAATCTCCTTAGCAACCCTCCAACTCTTTTGAGACAATAAGAGTTGCCTAATAATCAACCAATATAATCTGTCTGCCTCATTCTCCATACCATTAATTTGGTCGAATATATTTTCATCACCCTCAGTCAAAAATATACGGATACCCTCAAGCATAGAGAAAATTAATGTATACAGCCTCCTAACCAATCCCCTAAGCTTAAACTTAGTCGGGTCAATGAAACACTGGACAGTAATTTCATTCAATCTCTGGTCAACAATCTCAACACCAGCTAACCTATTAATAGCATTCATTATCTCCTCCAATGCCCATGGAGGCATCCTCCTATCATCAGTCCTAAATGTTATTGTGTCATGCCCGAGCAGATAATTACCAATTAATATTCTCTCGACCAAGCCCTTATTATTTATCTTACCAACCTCAACGACATATTTCTCATAAACCTCTTCCTCGCCACCAACGTGATAAGGTATTATCCTAAGCGACCCATCCTCCTCAGCTCTAACGATAACACTATCACCCTTTTTGAGCCTCTTTTCCCGCACCCAACTCCTAGGAAGACTGACTACAATCGTTGAGTAACCAAGTTTTTGAACCTTCCTTATCTCCAACCAAACCACCCCAATACACTTGTTATATACAATATAGCCGGATTTATACTAGATAGACTCCAGAATAATATAAATTCCGGATATATATAAATGTATATGCTAATATATGTTTATCTATACCATGAACAATCATAAAAATCCATAGACTTTGTATTATAAGTACATAATATTTTATATAAATTTTAAATACATAATACAGTAATATTTAAGTTGGTGATGTATATGGCTAAAAGGAGAATAAGTATATTAATAGATGAGGAGATGTGGAGGAAATTAAAAGAAAAATCAAAAAAAGAGGGTTTATCAGCCTCAACAGTCCTAAGATTATTAATTAATGCATATCTCGAAGACAGAATAAAATTTAAAGCAGTAACTGTATAAAAAGAATATTTAATAACTAGAAATGATGAACACAATAAAATTAGTATGTAATGAATGCGGATCAGAATATGAACCTAATATAAATCCCACTTTATGTATTAAATGCAATGAGCCCCTTAACCTAAAAATAGAAAATAAAGACCTAAACTATGATAAGAAACTACCGGGCATATACAAATACATACCAACTAACCTCTTCAATAAAAAGATCATTAAATCCCTTGGTGAAGGAGATACCCCAATAGTAAAAATAAACTCAGTAATATTCAAATTGGATTATCTGAATCCAACAGGCTCATTTAAAGATAGGGGAGCCGCCATAGCCACAGAAAAAGCATATGAATTTGGATATAAAGAAGTAGTTGAAGACTCATCAGGAAATGCAGCTGCATCAATTACTAATTATAGTAAATTATATGGATTAAATCCACATATATTCATGCCTAAAGATGCTCCAATAAACAAAAAGAAATATATAAAATTGCTAGGAGGAAGACTACACCTTGAAAATGATAGAGGAAGTGCATTCAAGTCAGCCATCTCTTACGCAAAGGAAAAAAACTATTACTACATAGGACACTTAATTAACCCATTCTTCAACATCGGTCTAGAATCAATAGCACATGAATTAGTTTACCAAATTGAATATATAGATAATATCATAGTTCCCTTGGGTAGCGGAGGATTATATCTAGGAATATATAATGGATTTAAAAAACTAATTGAATTGGATAGAATCGATTACATGCCAAGATTACACGCAATAGAGGTTGAGGGATATATCCGTCTAAAAGAAATCAGAAGTAGTACAAGAATGAGTAAATTAGGAGATGGTGTCCGAGTGCCTGGACCACCTAGGAAGCAAGAGATACTTAATGCGATTCAAGATAGCAATGGATATACCGAATGGGTTAACGATGAAGAAATAGCCCTAGCCCTAAAGGATCTAATTAAATATGGATTCATCGTAGAACCAACCTCCGCTGTAGCTTATGCAGGTTATAAAAAATTAGTCAGTAAAGGAGTATTAGACAAATCTGATAACACCATAATAGTCTTGACAGGCAATGGATTAAAGATGATAAATGAATTAATTAAAATATTAAATAAAGTATGACTATTCTGGAGATAGATAAGTCTTAGTATTAGTAGATTATCTTAGGGATAAAGATTTAAATACCCCCAGAATATCCACCTTTTAGGATGAATGGGATATGATGAATAAATATATTGTGACATTAGACGCGTTGAAAAGCGGTCTAATATCAAAACAAATAAAGAAAAAAAGATTAAAAGGAGAATTGATTATACCCTGGAGAATCATAAAAGAATTAGAGAAAGGAACTGAAAGTAATTTTATGGGAAAAGACAAGATACTGAGAGAATTGGAATCAATAAGAAACTCCGAGGAGAAAAACGCCGTTAAATTAAATATAGTTTACACTGAAGAAAATGACTTACTAAAAACGATCATAGAGTTATCAGAAAAATATGATGCTGAAATACTGACCACATCCGAAGAAAAAACAAAACTCTTAAAAGCATTAGGTGCTAGAACAAAGTTATTGAAAGAACATGAAGCCACATTCCCAAGAATAATTAGCTATTTCGATGAAGAAACGATGTCCGTACATCTAAAAGAAGGGGTCAACCCGAGGGCTAAAAAAGGTAGGCCTGGCCAATGGATATACACCGACATCGAGGAAAGAATATTGACTAGGGAAGACATGGAAGAAATTATTAATGAATTAATAGAATTCGCAAAATCGGATGAAGAAACATTTATTGAAAAGAAGGGGAAAGGAGTTATATTAATCCAGATGAGACAATATAGAATCGTAATAGCCATGCCCCCATTCAGCGACGGATATGAAATAACGGTTGTAAAACCAATCAAAAGACTTACCCTTGATGACTACAACTTACCACAGTCACTAATCAAGAGATTCAAGGAAAGAGCGGAGGGAATATTAATAGCTGGGGCTCCGGGAGAAGGAAAAACTACCTTTAGTCAAGCACTGGCAGAGTTTTATAGAAGCCTCGGTAAAGTAGTAAAAACTATAGAATCCCCACGGGACCTCCAATTACCCCCAGACATAACACAATACAGCAAAAATTATAGCGACCAAACTGAACTATATGACATTATGCTACTCTCCAGACCCGATTTCACAATATTCGATGAAATGAGGACAACCGAGGACTTCAAATTATTCATAGATCTTAGGTTAGCTGGAGTCGGGATGATTGGGGTTGTCCATGCGGCAAAAGCAATTGATGCCATACAGAGATTCGTTGAAAGACTCGAGTTGGGAATGATACCAAGTGTGCTAGATACAGTAATCTATCTAAAAGGAGGTCAAGTAGCTAAAGTCTATGAAGTCTCTATGGCGGCGAGAGTTCCATATGGATTACAAAGAGAGGAATTAGCTAGACCAGTAGTCGAGATCAGGGACTTCTTTACAAAGAAAGTTGAGTATGAATTCTATGTATTCGGTAGAAGAGTATTCGTTATTCCAGTTGGAAAAAGCAAGGAAATTTATATCGATGAATACGGTTCACCAGCAACGATTGAAGAAATAATAAGACATGAATTAGGCGACATAGTGGATGAAATGGAAATAAAGATGGTTAGCGATAAACAAGCAATTCTATTCGTACCTACTTGGGGATATAGACAGGTTAAGAAAGCACTAAAAGGAAAAGCCAGGAGACTCAGGAAAAAATATGGTATAAAAATAGCCATAGAACCTATAATCACAAGCGACTAAACACAAAAAATCAAACACCATCACTAACCATGAAATATAAATATTTATAGCAAAGTCTCGGCTTCCCTAATAACATCAACCAGGATCTCCATAGCCTCATCAACCTGATCTCTATTAATCACTAGTGGGGGAGCCAACCGTAACGAGGACTCTCCACCACCTATAATAAGTAATCCACGCTTAAAGCAATGATTAATAATCCATTCAACTAAATCAGGCGCGGGAACCTTCTTAGCCTTATCCTTGACAATCTCAACACCAATCATTAACCCTAATCCCCTAACATCTCCTATAATTCGACTGGAATCCATTAACTCCAGCAACCGAGTCTTAATATAGGTCCCCATCTTCTTTGCATTCTCCATTAATCCACCCAATAACATATCAAGAGTTGCATCAGCAGCAGAAAGAGCAACTGGATTACCCCCAAACGTGTTTGCATGACTTCCCTTAGGGAGACTCATATAATCCCCATCACCCACCAATGCACCAAGAGGAATACCGGATGCTATTCCTTTAGCCAACGCCGCTAAATCTGGTTTGATACCAAAATTATATATAGCTAGTAATTCACCCGTCCTACCCATACCAGACTGAACCTCATCAGCTACCAGTAATACCCCATTTCTATATGTTAAACTACGCAACATCTCCATAAACCTCTTCGGAGGAACTATATATCCTCCTTCACCTTGAATAGGTTCTATAAAAAATGCAGCCACCTCACTGGGATCAACTACCTTCTTAAAGACCACGTCCTCGATATAACCGATCACTCTCTCAGCACATTCATCTTCATTCTCACTACCGAATGGACATCTATATGGATAGGGATAAGGAACATGAATCACTCCAGGCAGAAGTGGATGAAAATATTTCTTATGGATAGTCTTACTAGCTGATAGAGTCAAGGTAGCCATAGTCCTACCATGAAAAGAATTTAAAAAAGATATTAAGTATGGTCTAGAACCCTTAAAATATCCCCTAGAGACTTTTATACCAGCCTCAATAGACTCAGCACCACTATTGGTAAAGAAGACCTTCCCCCCATCCCACTTTAGAGCATTAATCAATTTCTCTGCATACATGGGGGCCAATTCATAATAAAAATCTGTAAGACTATAATGCAGAAACCTCCCCAACTGCTCTTTAATTCTCTGAATAACTGGGCTAGGTAAGTGACCTGTATTTAAAACAGCCAACCCAGAGTTAAAATCGATATATCTATTACCATCTACATCCTCAACAATAGCTCCTTCCCCCCTAGCTATAACCAAGGGATACCATCTTACATAAGACTGCATCAAATACTTAGAATCCTTCTCAATAACCTCTCGCGCCTTAGGACCAGGAGGCTCAACTTTTATAGATACATATCTACCAGACCTCATAATAAATCCCTCGACCAAATATATGCATTAATGAAATAATCATATGAACTACTTGATAAATTACACGATATATGTCATTTATATTAAATTCACATAATAAATAATTGATTAATAAAGTGTCAGATGGGGTTCCAACATGAAGTGGGATGAAATACTAGATGCAAAAAATAGGTATGATGAGAAAGGATTTTTAGATGAATATTTGGAATGGGGAGATAGACTAATTGAATCATATAAATCAACAAAAAGCCATCAAGACAATATTGAGAAGGCAATGATCATGGGAATGGGAGGTTCAGGAATAGTTGGTGATATAATAAAGAAATATATAGAGTCTACTAACAACATTTGGATAGATGTGATAAAAACAGATAAATTACCACACGATACATCTAAATACGATATAATCATATTCATAAGTTTTTCTGGAAACACTAAAGAGACTATAGAAGCATTCAGAAAAACATTAAAAAATAATGGAAATAGAGAAAAAGTATACGGAATAACAACAGGCGGCATCCTGGAAAAAGAGGCTAATAAATTTAATACCAATATTATCAAAGTAAAGCCAGCATTAGCTCCTAGAAGCGGACTCCCGCAATTATTAGGTGCAACGTTAAAACTATTTGAACCAACAACTAAAGATAATTTACAAAATACTATCATTAAAATAGGTAAGCTACTGAAGGGAGATGCTAGAGAAAATTACATAGAGAATAAAGAAAATAGGGCATACAAAATTGCTTACCATATATGGGGTAGATATCCAATATTTTATGGAACTGATATAACAGAACCAATATTAAAAAGGGTTAAGGCAATGATAAATGAGAATGCCAAACTAAGTGGATATTACCAAATATTTCCAGAAGGATATCACAATGAAGTGGAGATCTTTGATTATCAAATAGATCCCGTTCTTCTCCCATTAATAATAAGATGGGAAAGAGAAGAAGATGAATTTATTTATTTGAAGAATTATCTTGAAGAAAAGGACATAGAATATTATGAGATAGTAATCGAGGCAAACGAATATCTGGAATATCTATTAAGAGGAATATTGATATTGGATATGGCTACAATATATCTAGCGTACCTAACTCGGAGAAAACCGTTGGAGACAAATGTAATAAATTGGATAAAGGAGAGGAGGCGACTTGAATAAAAAATACATGGACCCGCTAAAAGACATAGATGTGTTAATAGTTGATATAGATGGAACGATTACGGATGATAAAGGATTCCTAGATCCAGAAACTATATATAAAATACGTGAATTAGAGAGAAGCGGAGTCATGGTGTCATTAGCAAGCGGCAATGCACTCCCAGTAACTAAAGGCCTCTCACTATACATTGGAGCCTCGGGCCCAGTCATAGCTGAATCGGGATGCGTAATAGAATTACTAGAAGAAATCTATATATTTGGAGAAGAAGAGAAAACAAAGAAAGCATTGCAAGAATTAAGAAGAAGATATTATAACCGTATTAAAGAGAGTTGGTCAAACCTATATAGACACATTGATATAGCAATAAGACCCACGATACCAAAAGAAGAAATAGAAAAAATCGTAGAAAAATTTGAAGTAGAAATATTAGATAGTAAATTCGCTTACCATATACATCCAAAAGGAATAAATAAAGGCACAGCGGTTGAAAAAATTTCAGAATTAATCAATATACCAACCGAATACATGGCTGCAATAGGAGACAGTGAACTCGATATTCCAATGTTAAAAGAAGTTGGATTCGGCGTAGCACTCCAAAATTCACCAGATGAGCTGAAAAAAGTGGCTAATTACATAACAAAGAATCCATACTCACAAGGCTTCCTCGAATTCGCTGATCTACTCATATCCGCTAAAAGGGGGAAATAAATGAAAATAAAAATAATTGAAAACCCTGAAGTAAAATTAATCGCCGAAACCAGAGGGAAAGAATTAGGACCTAAAGAATTAGTTGCTTTTGGCGCCAGAGGAACAATAAAAAAGGCCGATCCATACCAATTATACATAGAAGCCAAGAAAGAAGGAAAATTAAATGAATATATAAACCGCATATTAGATGTTACCATCGGGAGTGGCCATATAGACGTATTGGACCAGGCAATTTACACATTTATATTTAAAGAAGTTCCTCGCCTAACCACACTATTCCTCGTATCACCCCCCTACTTAAGTCATCTACAACAGTCAATGAGATATGTAGAACCCTATGGAATATACATTCCAAATGAATTGAGGAGTGAGAAAAAGATCATCGAGAATATGAAATATGGTATTTATCTTTATTATGAATTGGTTGAGAAGGGAGTACCAAAAGAAGACGCAAGATTCGTGATTCCACTATACACTGTTACAAATATTTTAACTGTAGGCAATATGAGAGAGTATACACATATATACCTAATGGCAAGAGAAAAAGATACACCACCAATTAACAGAAAAGTAATCGAAACAGCATTATCACAAGTAGATAAAGAACTAATAAAAGATAGGGGTGCAAATTACGTTAAAATACGTTATTATCCGGCGCCAAACCTATTTTCAAAATACAACTACATTAAAGACTTAATAAAGAAATATGGTAAAAATAAAGTCTCTCTGATAAGCTATAATGAACCAATAGATATCGACGAAGAACAATTGAAAAAAGCAATTAAGTACGGGGATGAATCATACTTGGGAATACTAAAACATCTAAATTACACATTCCTAGTAAGAATGAGTCTAGTCACATACCACCAAGCAGTAAGACAAAGAACTTGGAACCATCATGTGGAATCAATTTATCACGCCCTAGAACGTCTCGATTATATAGTTCCCCCAAGCATACAAAAGAAAGGACTCGAAAAACCCTTCAAGAAATATATTGAAGAAACATATAACATATATAAAGAATATAGAGAAAGCTACCCAGAAAAAATAATTATTGGAATTGTATCCCATGCACACACCGTATATGATCTTATTAGAATCGATGGATGGAACTATGTAGGTGCGATTCCTTTGAGACGATGCCTAAGAGCCCAGTGGGAGATCCGCATGATAATGTCAGACATATCTAGGCAAATAACAAAAATAAATAAAAAATTAGGTAAATATAGCTTACCCACATGCAGAACAATTGGAGAATGTTTTGAGAAAAGACCATGCCAACACATAGAGAAACTACTAGCAATGAAACCCCTAATAACCATATAACAACTCTAGCATAGACTCAATTTTTATCGGCAGTCGCCTCACTGTAACCTTCCTTATATACAGCCTCTATCGATACAGCACACATATGATTATTAGGCAGCTCAAAATCAATTGTCACAGATTTAAAATTACTATCAAAACTGGAATATATAGATTCAAAATCAGAGATACATAACTTGCACATAATAGTAGGATAATGACGATCTACTAAACCATATTTAAACATATTCATATGGATAAATCGATTCCAACATAAACTAAAATACCCTACCCATATAACAGCCCCATCTCGCTTAGAAACTTTCTCATTGAAATCTAGACTCCTAACAAAATTCTTCAATGGATAGTTAGTTAAGAAATCAGCCAAATCAACACCGAAAAATCTAACAACTTCATCCAACAAAAAAATTACCTTATCAACATATCTATTATCATATAGAACATCTAATATCCTATCCTCACTAATTATCTTACTCAAATAAGTAACTATGTATGAAAAGAGGGTTATATACCAGTTTAGTAATAGAAAAACTTCCACCCCAAAGAAAATACTCTTTCTCACATACTCCCTAACCTTATTTAGATCATTCGCCTTCAAACCATCGAATAAGCCTTTCTCAAGCTCCTCTAAATACACTTTAAAATAATAATTGTTCAGTCTAACAATCGGCCTCCTAGAAAGTATTTTATCCATAATCCATTTCTCATCAATTCCATATTTCTTAAGGAACCTTCTTTCAACAAAAGAAATCATATTCAAGAAAAATTTCCTAAGCCTACTAACACCATTAACTTCCTTACTTATAATGAATTCCCTCCCAAAACCATACATACTCTCCCTAATAGTCTTATATTTCTCCGATACAACCCCAATCTCAAATATTGCATATACAATATATGTCCTATAACCATGTCTATACCTTTTACCATCCATACTATTATTAAAAATTCTAAGAATCTCACTATACCTTTTACCTCTCCAAACATCACCCACCCTTTTTTCAAAAACAATCGGAATTCTAAGGAATATTGGTGCACTAGCCATCTTACTTCCGAAAAATCTTAATAGAACACCTCAATACATATATAAAATGTACCTATTGAAGTTATAGACCTAGATACAATCACACTCAATATACATTTGCATATAAACACTAATTAGAAAATTAATATATTGAAGCAACATGCTAATATTGGAGGAAATTCTCGTAAACAAGCTACTACCTGGCATCAGAACATACATCGTGAAGAAACATGATCCGAGAATTATGACCTGGAGTGAACTGGCACGAAGACTAGGTGTTACACCAACCGCAGTAACGAAATACATGAACCATAGTATAAACGAGTATATTTCAGACGAACTACTAGAAAAAATAAAGGATGATATAGAAACATTAAGGACTCTAATCTATAAACCAGGTCTAACTCCAGAATTATTGAATGAGAAAATATTGGAAACATGGATTAAATGGGTTTCAAAAGGAATTATATGCAAATATATTCAGCTACATAGAGTACATAGATTTACAGAGTGCAGAAAACTGACCAGCTTATACAGCGAGTTCCTCATAAATAGAGCAATTATAGAAGTCGACCAAGCATTCAACATATTCAGAAAGATCCCCTCTATAAAAGAATATATCCCAGAAGTCTCCACAAATATAACAAGACTAGTGGAGATTGGTGACGATCCATGGAAATATCCAGTAATCGGGTTTCCGGGAAGAATAGTTGTAATAAATAACGAGATAATGACTTATGATAGACCTAGAGTCGGAGGAAGTAAACATATGGGAGGAGTATTAAGAAAATTACATATGATAAATAGACACATATACGGATTGACAGGAATAGCCTACAATCATAGAATTAAAGAGGCAGCTAGAAAATTAGAACTAGAATATAAAGAGATTGAGGCGCTATCAGATGAAGAAATTATTAATAAATTAAACGAATCTCCCGACATAATCCTGGACAAAGGAGGGTATGGAAGAGTTGGTTTTGCATATATATCAGGCAACAATTCAGTTGACGCTGTAAATAAATTAAAAAAGATTATCATGTATTTAGGAGGCTATTAAAATGAATAAATGGATTAATAATAAGACATATGTTAAGATACATTCTGGATACAATGAAATAGGCGGCAACATAATAGAGGTTGGACATAAAGATACTAAAATTGTATTCGACCTAGGCCTATCATTTACTCGATATAAAAAATTCTATGAATGGCCTCTGAGAACACCGAGAGGCATCGATGAGTTAATCGAATTGAATGTAGTCCCAAAGGTTCCAGGGTTATTCAATCAAAATGAAGAAGATATAAATGCAATTTTCATTACCCACGCCCATAGAGACCATTCAGAACTAATACAATACCTCCAGAAAGACATTCCAATATATATGGGTGAAACATCAAAAATAATAATTAATACAAGGAAAGAAGTATACGGAAATAAATATGAAATCGATATAGATACAGTTATCAGGCCATTAAGGACAGGGTATAGAGTGGATATAGGTAATATCGAAGTAGAGGCTATACATGTTGACCATAGTATACCCGGGGCATATGCATATATAATTCAGACTCCAGACACTACACTCCTCTATACAGGAGACTATAGATTACATGGTGGAAAAATATGTGAAAAATCACTCACACTAGATTTAATAGAGAGAGCAAAGCAATATGATAACATAGACCTATTTATAACCGAAGGTACGAGATTCATCGATTCCACTCCAGACCGGGAGATAGATGTATTAAATAAATTAAATCAGATAATGTCGCAATTCAATGGACTAATACTCTTGGAATATTCTTATTTGGATATAGATAGATATGAAAGTATTTTAGAGGCTTCGATGAATTGGAATAGAGAGATCATCTTTGATTATAGACACTTCATTTTCTTATACAATCTCTATAAAAAAGACCCAGGCCTTCATGACAAGATCGGTTTTGATAGAAATAGGGACTTAATACATGTATATGTCAAAAATATAAAAAGATTGAGAAAAAATGTGAAAGAAACATTGTCAGAGATCGATAAAGAAGGATTCAATGTAATAAATGAACTAGATAACATAATCGATAAAAACGTGATATTGGAAGGATTCGACCTACATTTACAAGATATATATAAGAAAAGACCAGAATATTGTATAGCTATACATAGCACCTCCGAACCATATGACGAAGAAATAGAGATCTCATATGAAAAAATAATCAATTGGTTGAAAATGTTGGGCGCCCCGTCATATAGGATACATAGTAGCGGACACATCCACCCAATTGATCTAATGAAGGTTTATAGAGAAATAAAGCCTAAAGATGTACTAGTAATACATAGTGAGCACCCAGACCAAATTAAGAGACTCCTTCAAAAAAATAAGTAATAAACTATTGAAACCCCTATATAAAACTACTTCTTATACCCAATATCCCTCAAGAACTTATGTCTATGTTCCTTATCCTTTACGCCCTCTACACCCTTACTCTTGAACCCATCCACAACCCCTATTACTCCACGGCCTTGTTCAGTCTCAACTACCAAGAATTGGACGGGATTGGCTGTCGCAACGAGAATATTCACCACTTCATCGACCAATTTAATTCTATTCAAGACGTTAATTGGATAACCATTCTTTAAAGCCACTATAAAGAAATGACCTGCAGACACTTTCTTGGCTACATCAATGGCAAAACTAGTTAACTCACTATCATTACCATCATATCTAATCAAGGTAGGCCCACTAGCCTCGCAAAAAGCGATGCCAAATTTAAGAGACGGACTGGCAGTCGCCAGTGCCTCATATAGATCCTCAACCGTCTTTATAAAATGACTAATCCCAGCTATAATATTCACACCTTCAGGCACTTTAACTGAGACAACCTCGATATCCATAAGAAACCACCACAATATATTTGTTTACTATGGTTTATATAAAATATGTATATCCACTAAAGATGGAAAAAATTAATCTATTTATGGGTGATAATTTGTCAAATATAAATAAAGATAGATTAGTAGAGGCCTTAGTAAAACAAATAAAAATAGCTGTAACAACCTTGCCTGACGATGTAAAGACAGCAATTAAGAATGCCTATAACAGAGAGAGGAACCCTGTTGCAAAGAAAATTCTTTCATCAATAATAGAAAACTTCTCCCTAGCAGAGGATCATGGAATACCTATGTGCCAAGACACTGGAACCATAACATGGTTTATAAAGGTCGGCAAAGAATTCCCTTTAGTAACAGAATTAAGCCAACTATTAATTAAGGCTACAAAAATAGCAACCGATAGAGTTCCAATAAGACCTAATGCAGTGGATCCATTCACTGGGAAAAATTCTGGAGACAATACTGGTAGATTTATCCCATGGATAAATTGGGAAGTGACAGATGGAGACGAAGCTGAGATAACAGTTTTACCAAAAGGAGGGGGGAGTGAATACACTGCCCAGTTAAGAATGGTTAGCCCCGGGCTTGGAATCAAGGGAATAAAAGAGGCTGTGTTAAAGACCGTCTTTGAGGCTGGAGGAAAACCATGCCCACCAATAATTGTAGGAGTGGGAATTGGTGGAGGAGCTGATATAGCGATGAAACTTGGGAAACTAGCATTACTAAGGCCAATCACCGAGAGACATGAGAACCCACAGGTAGCGAGACTCGAGGAAGAACTATATAATGAATTGAATTCATTGGGTATAGGTCCAATGGGGCTTGGTGGAGACACTACAGTTTTAGGAGTAAATGTGGAATATGCATATAGACATCCAGCAACGCTACCTGTAGGAATTGTAACGCAATGCTGGGCAGCTAGGAGAGCTACCATAAAAGTTAGTTCAGATGGAGAAATTAAGGTATTGAGCCACTCAATAGACAATATATTTGAAATAAACTTATTAGGTGATTAAAAATGAGTGAATATCATCTTAAAACCCCAATTAGTGAGGAAGAAATAAGAAAATTACGAGTGAAGGATATTATCTACATCTCAGGCACCGTAATAACTGCCAGGGATCAAGCCCATAGAAGGGCGGTTGAATATAAAGAAAAAAATAAGGAGATTCCAGTAAAATTCGAAGGAAACGTCTTATACCATTGTGGACCAATTGCATTGAAGAGAAATAATAAATGGATGATCGTAGCGGCGGGTCCAACTACAAGCACAAGAATGGAGTATATAGAACATAAATTTATAGAATACTTTAAACCGAGAGTCATCGTGGGTAAAGGAGGCATGAAGGAAAAAACTCTTGATGCATTAGCGAGGTATGGAGCAGTATACACAATTTTCCCCGGTGGATTAGGTGCATTAGCAGCAAAATCTATAAAAAAAGTAGTTAAAGTAGAGTGGCTCGACCTAGGGACTCCTGAGGCTATGTGGGTCTTAGAAGTAGAAGAATTTGGGCCACTAATAGTCACAATGGATACACATGGCCAAAGTATACATAAAGAAATAAAGACTAAAACTTTGGAGAACCTAAATCAAATAATTTCAAATCTCTAACCCCCGGAAATGAACAATAGTATAACCCCGCTTTAAAGTCTTTTTTATAGTATGAATCACATATATATTATCTCCTTATTTTGCCTAACTCAAAATTATTTATTTAATGCTGGTGAACATAGATGGTTGAAATCATTAGACATGACTTAATCATAGTCGGAAGCGGATTAGCTGGACTCAGAGCTGCAGTGGAAGCCTCCTTAATCTCTAATGGAAAGCTAGATATAGCCGTAATATCCAAGCTACAAATAAATAGATCACATTCGGTATGTGCAGAGGGAGGTACTGCTGCTGTATTATATCCCAATGAAGGGGATAATTTTTGGGCCCATGCATGGGACACTGTAAAAGGATCTGATTTCCTTGCAGACCAAGATGCAGTAGTTAGATTCGTTTTCGATTGCCCGAAAGAAATATTGATGCTTGAACACTGGGGAATACCTTGGAGTAGGAGAGAAGACGGAAGAATAGCCCAGAGAAAATTCGGTGGACATTCCTTCCCAAGAGCCACATTCGCAGCCGATAAGACTGGCTTCTTCGAGATGCAAACACTATGGGGAGTCCTCCAACAATTTGACAACATAACATTCTACCCTGAATGGATGGTTACCAGCCTATTATTGGTAGATGGAGAATACAGAGGATTAACAGCGATAGATATGTATAATGGCGAATTCCAAGTATTTACTTCAAAAGCAGCCATATGGGCCGCCGGGGGAGGACTGAGAATGTATGGATTCACAACCTATAGTTTATCCGCCACCGGCGATGGATTCGCCATTCCCTACAGAGCAGGCCTACCCCTCCAAGATATGGAGTTTGTACAATTCCATCCAACAGGCCTCATACCATCAGGAATATTAATTACAGAAGGCGCAAGGGGAGAAGGAGGATACCTCCGCAACAATAAGGGAGAAAGATTCATGACAAAATATGCACCAAAATTCATGGAATTAGCTCCAAGGGATATTGTTAGCAGAGCCATGATGACAGAGATAAATGAGGGAAGAGGATTTGAAGGCCCATATGGATTAAAATATGTTCATCTAGACTTAACCCACCTAGGAGCCGACAAAATCAATGAGAGACTCCCATTAGTACGGGAAGTCTCAATAAAATTCGCTGGAGTGGATCCAATAGAGGAACCATTACCCGTGAGACCGGTGGCTCACTACCCAATGGGTGGAGTACCAACAGACATAGATGCCCTTACCGATGCGAAAGGATTATGGGCAGCTGGGGAAGTAACTTCGGTAAGTATCCATGGTGCAAATAGATTGGGAACAAACTCAACGGCTGAATGCCTAGTATTCGGAAAATATGCGGGCAAGAATGCTGCCGAGTATGCCTTGAAAAAGGAGGACTACCCACAGATACCGATGGATTTAGTAGAAAAAGAGGAAAAGAGGATATTCGATGGATTGATGAAGAGAGAAAGTGGAGAAGACCCCTACGAAATTAGGAGAGAACTTAGAATAGTAATGGACACCTATTTCCATGTGTTCAGGGATGAGAAAGGAATGACAGAGGGATTAAAGAAGATTAGAGAATTAAAGGAGAGATTTTCAAAAGCTAGAGTCATGGATAAATCTAGATTCTACAATAGTGATCTGTTCTATACACTGGAATTAGAAAACATGCTATTAACATCCGAAGTCATCGCTGTGGGTGCATTAGCTAGAAAGGAGAGCAGAGGAGCGCACTATAGAACAGATTATCCAAAAAGAGATGATAAAAACTTCTTGAAACACACTTTAGTTTACTACAGCAAGGAAGGCCCAATAATAAAGTATAAACCCGTAAAGATACTGTTTTGGAAACCTGTGGAGAGAAAATATTGAGGTGAAGCAAATGGGATTCGCTAAAAGAAAAAGAAAATATAAGACTAAATATAATCTTGCAGGCACGGCCGGGTGGATAGGGAATCTCAGAATGAATATGGAGAGATACCTATATTTCCTCCACAGAATAACAGGCATAGGACTAGTATTTTACCTAATACTACACATAATAATAACTTCCTCCAGAATGTATGGTGAAAGTGCCTATGAATATACACACAGTCTAATAAATAACCCAATAGCTGATTTCGGATTATTCATTGTTATGGCTGGATTAATTTTCCACGGAGTAAACGGCATAAGACTTATATTAAATGAATATGGATTCCTACTAGGAAAACCAGCTAGACCTATCTATCCATATAGGCAGATACTCAAGACTAGAACACCGAGATTACTTATACTATCAATGATCGTCTTGGGATTCATACTCCTCATAATAGTAGCCTATGAATTATTGATGGTGTGGGTGTTCTAAATATGAAAGAGAGTTATATAAGATTCATACAATATTTATTGGGGGCAGCCATCGTAGTATTGATACTAATACATTTATCGATATTTACTTCATTAATAGGCCCCGGATATGAGCTAGGATTGAGCTGGGAAACCGTATCTCAGAGAATGGCTAACCCCTTCTATGACATAATATATACATTATTATTATTCGCATTACTGACCCACGGATTCATAGGAATAAGAAACATCATTTTCGAATACACTACCAGTAAAAGAACAAGAGTCGCAGTATCTTGGATAATATGGACAATTTACATAATCGTCTTAATCTATGGATTATTACCCATAATAAAGTAAACAAGGTGAGGCAAATGGAGACAATAAAAAATGTGAAATTTAGGATAAAGAGATGGATACCAGAAGATGGTAGATTCAGAGTGGATACATTCGAAGTACCAGTATTTAAAGGGATGACAGTATTGGAGGGACTAATATATATAAAAGAAAATCTAGATCCATCACTATCATTCCGAAGAAGCTGTAGAATGGCTACATGCGGAATATGTGGAATAGTAATAAATGGTAAGCCTATGCTAGCATGTTCAACCCAAATCCTCCATCTTCAAAGCGATACAATAACATTGGAGCCACTTAAAAACCTCCCATTAGTAAAGGACCTAGTAGTGGATCACACACCATTCTTTGAAAAACAGAAAACAATAAAACCATATATAATTAGGAAAAATGACCTTGATGAATATTGGAATCCAACAAGAGAATATAAACAAACACCTAGAGAAGTAGAGGAATATCTACAGTTCAGCTACTGCTTAACATGCGCCCTATGCTACGCCGCGTGTCCCACCTCGGGCACAAATAAGGATTATCTAGGACCACAAGCATTGATGAATGCATATAGATTCATTGCAGATAACAGAGATGAAGGATTACTACTAAGACTAGAAATAGTTGACTCACCAGATGGGTGTTGGGGATGCCATTTAGCAGGCTCCTGCTCAGACGTATGTCCTAAAGGCGTCGATCCAGCACTGGCGATTCAAATATTAAGAAAAATGGTTGTAGAAAAAGACCTAGGATATCTGGAGGAGAGAAAAGGAGCCCAGCTAGTTCCCCCACTGCCCTATGTCGAGGGAGTAGAGAAAGTAGAAGCACCAAAATTCACTGTAAGAGGGGCGAAGAAAAAGGCGGAAGAAATCCAAACAAAATATTTATCATAAACCTTTTTTATCAACAAAAATAAATTCCTCCTTCTACAATTAGATAATTCTATAAAATGAGAAGCGACAATCTAAACCCATACAATATATACCACAAAATAAAGAAAATGAAACTAAGGGGAAACATGGAATTTACATCAGAAATACCTCCTAAGGATAACTACTATAAGATCCTTATAGCGACTATATTATCCCAAAACACAAATGATAAAAATAGCATAAGAGCATTCAAAAACCTAGAAGAAGAGATCGGTATAGAACCATCCAAGATATTAAATACAGATACAGAACGATTAGCTGAGGTAATTAGAATAGGAGGACTACATAAGATAAAAGCTAAGAAAATAAAATTAGCAACTAAAATCATCCAAGAAAATTATGGGGGAGACCTATCAAAAATAATGGACTTACCCTACGAAGAAGCTAGAGACATTTTATTGAAGATACCAGGTATCGGAGATAAAACTGCTGACATACTTCTACTAAAAATGGGCTACCCCTCATTCCCCGTAGACACACACATTAAAAGAATAACTAAGAGACTAGGCTTGGTAAATCAAAATGCAAGATATATGGAGATCAGCAATGTATGGAAAAAATCTATACCAGTAAATCTATATTTAGATGCCCATATGGAACTCATCGCATTTGGAAGAAAAATATGTAAAGCAAAAAACCCAAGATGTGATATCTGTCCATTAAAAAGTAGTTGCAGATATTATGGTGTAAAAATTGGTAAAGAGAGTAGTGGTTAATAAAAAGGGGGAGAAACTTATTCAAAAAGGAGTATCAACCATATACAAAGACGGCGTTAAAGATGATGGTGGAGCCGAGCCCGGAGAAGAGATATTCGTTACTAATACATTAGGAAAAATTTTAGGAGGCGGATTTTATGATGGATATGGACCAGTATCTATAAGGATAGTATACAGAGGTGATATCAGGGATTTAGATGAAGCTTTAGAGGAAAACATTCTAAAAGCATTCAAAAAAAGAGAAAATTATCCATTCAAATCGAAAAGAATAGTTTATGCAGACTCAGACGACATCCCTGGATTAATCATAGACTTGTATAATGATATAGCTGTAATTCAATCAAGCAGCATTGGAATCGATATTAGAATAGACGACATCAAAAAAATTTTGATAAAACATAGTATAGCAAATTATGTATACCTAAAAAATACACAGAAAACAAGAGTAGATGTTGGCCTAGACATATTTAGCGAATGGCTAACAACATATAAAAAAGAAGAAACAATAATTAATGAAGGAAAGGCAAAATTTGTCGTGGATGTAGTAAATGGACAAAAAACTGGGTTCTACCTAGATCATAGAATGAATCGTATGGAACTACCCTATATATACAAATCAAAGAGTTTTTTAGATCTATAT
>WAJV01000035.1 GCA_015523725.1 Candidatus Geothermarchaeota archaeon | reverse complement strand
TCTCAGTTGGTTCAATAACCTGCTTTCCCTCCAAATCTTCGTGAAATCCTTTTCCCTAATATTTCCTACTTTAATCTGCATAAATACACAGGGTGATACATCTCCATTTGGCTGTAGGGCTGCATATATTCTTCCAGCACCACATCCCCCTATAAAATCAGCTAACGCCTCTATTCCTGGATCCCCACCTACATAGAAGTGTGTAGGTGAGACCTCCTCGCCTCCACTCATCTGTAGACTTACCCTACTGTACTGTGGAGCTGTTGTTAAAACCTCTACGTTATATTTACTGTTTAGCCTAAATAGTTCCCTTATAAATTTTTCTCTCTCTATGGGATCGAGGTCAAGGTTGATTATATCTTTTCCCCTCCCAACTGGTATAAAATTGAAAAATATTATTTTGTCTACCCCTAATTCATCAGCCAATCTAACCATATCCTCTACATAGTCAATATTGTATTTAGATATCGTTGTAGCAATAGCTGTCGTGAATCCAAGCTCTACAGCATTCTCTATACCCTTTACTGTCTTCCTCCACGCTCCCTCTACCCCCCTAAATCTATCGTGCTCTTCTGGTATCGGGGAGTCGAGGCTTATCTCCAAATATCTCACACCAGCTTTTTTAACTTTCTTTGCATAATCGATATTCGATAAGGCTATTCCATTAGTAGCTACTGCAAGGTAGAGTCCTCTACTACTGGCTTCACTTGCCACTCTTAGGAAGTGGGGATGTATAAGGGGCTCACCTCCACTGAAGGCTATTGATGCTACACCCGCCCTATCAAGCATATCTACAGCTAATAGTTTTTCCTTTAATGTCAATTCATCTGGAGCGGGTTTTCCAGCGTTCTGGTAACAATGCATACACTTTAGGTTACATAGATTGGAGAAGTTCCATACTATAAGAAATGGAGCCGGGAGTTTCTGCGGAACCGTCGGACCATATAATTGGAGACCCTTTAAAATTAATGTAAATCCTCTTCTTACGGGTGGATCCCTAAGATATTCTTTTGCAGCCTCTTCATCGGCCTTAAACAATATTGAGCCAATTTTCATCATTAAGTTAATTAGAAAACTATCGACAATACAGTTTAGGGGCACCTTATCGGTAACCCCTGCATATTTCTCAAATACTATTTCTAATGCAGTCTTTCCATCATCTACTCTTCTAACAAGATTTCTTAATATGAGTCTTGTAAATGGATTTCCATAGAGCCCTCTTAGGAGCGCTAAATATCTATTAAAACTTCTATTTCCCACCCCACCCACCTCTAATAAATACATAAATTTTAATAACTTTTGAAATTTAAATATTTATTAATTATGCAAGTAATATATCGGTGTTAGAGATGATTGATGCATTATATAATGAAGTGGGTATGGAGTTAACTAGGTTATTAGTTAGGCTCGGGTATACTTACTCAGTAGCGAAAGTTCTAGCCCTCCTAATGATATCGCCGAAACCCCTCTCTATGAAGGATATAAAGAGGTTTACTGGGCTATCAATTGGAAGTATAAGTCTTGCTTTGAAGAATTTAGAGACAGAAGGAATTATATCTTATATTAAGAGAGGGAGGGTTAGACTATTCTGGGCTGCCAAGGGGTTGAGGCATGTAATAAATTTGGTTTTGACAAGACTAATATCCCTAGATATGCTAAAGAGTGTAGAGAATAAGAGTAAGGAGATGTTAAATAAAGGTCATAAACATCTTAATCCCTTAATTGAAGATATAAAGAAGGTGATTGAATTTATTCATGGGTAATCGAGTAAAACTATTCTACGCAGCAAGGCATCCTACCAATATTTCTAATAAATGCTTGAGCGGCCAATTTAATTATCTCTGCAGCCGATGGGAATATTGTAGGTGTGTCCAAAATGTCTTCAATCTTGTATTTATGTTTGAGCATTAATGCTGCTTCAGCAATATAATCCGATGAATTAGGTGCATATATGTGAACTCCTTTTATAATTCCAGTATTTGGATCTACAACTATCTTTGCCGCACCATCGTCCTCATCTATTATACCTGATTTTGCTAGTGATTTGAATGTAACGAGCCTGCATTTACAACCACCATAATTTTTTATTACATCCGACTCTTTCATTCCAACAAAGGATAGCTCCGGATCTGTAAATACGGTTACCGGTACATAGCTATTGTCTATCACATATTTATCGCCTTCAATTATATTTAATGCAGCCGTAGCGCCTTCCCTAGCCGATATTGTCTCCAGTATTGCTGGTTTAGGGCTTCCAGATACGTCCCCTGCTGCATAGACATTAGGATTAGTTGTTTTTAGATGCTTATCTACTATAATTCTGCCTCTATCGTCGATATCTACACCTATATTTTCTAAACCTAGATTGGATGTGTTTGGCCTCCTCCCTGTAGCCACCAATATTTTATCGACAACTATCTCTTTCTTTCCATAATGTCCTATCACACTTACCTTAATTTTATTATCGAATTTCTCTACTTTGCTTACTCTACTTTTTAAATAAATATTTACTCCCTCATTCCTGAGCCTCTCTATCAACATTGATGATAGTTCAGGTTCGGTAGATGTTATTACCCTATCTAAGACCTCAACGAGATATGTATTAATACCTATCCTATTTAATGCTTGTGCGAATTCAAGTCCAATTGCACCGGCTCCAATTATCAATATACTGTTGAAATCATCATTTATATCCCAAATTGTATTTGAGGTATAGTAGTTAACTTCATCCATTCCTTCAATGGATGGTATAATTGGGCTCGAGCCGGTTGCAATTAAATATTTTCTCCCCTTTATTATAATTTCATCATCTTTATTCTTTATCTTTAGTTCCCCTTCACCTGTGAAGACTCCTTTACCAACATATAAATCAACATCATAATATTCAATCACGTCTTCATACTTGGTTTTCCTCATACCTTCCTTTAGTTTTCTGATATCTTCAAATATCGCTGTTATTGTGTATGGATTTACTTTATCAAAATTGTTTTCCAGAATCCTTTTCAATAAATTGATCCTTTTGGCGATCTGGATTAATCTCTTCGAAGGTACACAGCCTACATTTACGCATGTTCCCCCTAGCAGCCCGTCATTCACTAGTGCTACTTTACCTGCACCTGCTTCACTGAACTTGACCATCGCCGAGAATCCAGCTGCACCACCACCTATAATTACTAGATCATATTCTTTTGTCAAATTTAAACACCGTTATTATATATAGCATAATGAGTTTATAACGTGTATTTTTTCCAAAATGGAAAGATAAATAAGGGGGATGGGTATTGGATTAAAGTTTACCGACTAGTTCTAAACTTACCTTTATAGTTTCTTTGCCTGGCTCCCAGTCCGCTGGACACACCTCACCAGGGTGCTCATATACATATTTAGATGCCAATAGTTTCCTAAGTATCTCTCTTGCACTACGTCCTATGCTGTTGTCGTGTATATCCATAGCTCTTACGACGCCTTCAGGATCGACGATAAATGTAGCTCTCAAAGTCACACCTTGATCCTCCAAGTAGACACCGAAGTATCTAGCTAGTTTAGCCGCCGGATCTCCTATCATTGGGAACTTTATCTTATTTATTGATGGGCTTGTGTCATGCCATGCCTTATGAACATATACAGTGTCACAAGAAACGCTTACTACTTCAGCACCCGCTTCCCTGAACTTATCATAGAATTCAGCTAATTCTTCTAATTCAGTGGGGCAAACGAAGGTGAAGTCTGCTGGATAGAAAGCCACGACCAACCATTTCCCCTTGTAGTCACTAAGCCTTAGTTTCACGATTTCATCGTTGTGGTAGGCTTCCAACTCAAAGTCAGGAACTTTATCACCTATTCGAATCATAGTAGTTCACCAAGACAATTTAGTAATATTATTGATAAAACGCTGTTATATATAAGTATTAAATTTTTCATAATCCCTAGTAATTAAAATAATTATGATGGAGATCCCGCCAACAATAATATTACTATCCAAGTCACCAGCTAGGGTAAAGATTCTTGAGGAACTTGGTTTTAATGTAATGGTCAAAGATATCGATGTAGAAGAGGTATTGTTGGGGGACCCTATTAAAACTGTTAAGGTGAATTCTCTGAAAAAGTTCATGAGTTATCGGTGTACTGGGTGTCTAAAAGCATCATTCGACACAGTTATTTATTTCGAGGGTGAAGTTATAGGCAAACCAAATGGATATGAGGATGCTAAATCAATGATGATGAGATTCTCTGGTAAAAAACATGATGTTTATACAGGTTTTACTGTAGGTGATGATAATAACTATATCTTTGATTATGATGTCTCTACCGTCTATTTTAGTGATCTGAGTGAATCTGATATTGAGTGGTATCTAAGTAAGAAAGAGTATATAGGCGCGGCTGGTGGATACATGATACAAGGGTTCGGTAAGGTCTTGATTAGGTATATCGTGGGAGACTTCTATAACATTGTCGGCCTACCTATCCATAGGTTTTTTAAGGCTCTCTCTAAATTGGGATGGGAATTTAAGCTATATCTATAAATGATAATAAATATGTATTAATCATTGGATAATTATGTTACGGATTGACCTGGTTCAGTTTGACTCCTATGGTGCCAAGAGTAGTTGCATAAAAGTTATTACTAGAGATGTCAAGATTATCATAGATCCTGGCGTCGCGATTATGCACCCCAGCTTCCCAGCTTCACTAGATGATAAGATTCAATGGTTGGAGGAGGGGAGGCACAGGATTTATAACTCTCTAGATGATGCTGATATAATTATAATAACTCATTATCATTATGACCATTATTTCCCGGATGACCCAAATATTTACGGGGGTAGGCTGGCTATATTCACTAAAAATCCTAATATATACATTAATGATAGTCAGAGGCATAGGGCGATCGAATTTCTAACCATGCTATCGGAATCGTTTGGAGTGGAGTTGGGGAAAGTAAATCAGCCTGAATTATATAATGTATATGATTTAGTAGATGAGCTTCGCTCGACAACTATTGATTTTGGTGAGTATAATGACCGTAGGAAGGAGTTGCTGGCTAAAGGAAAGGCATGGTTTTTAAAGCGAATGAGTAAATGGTTGAAGTGGGATTATATGGATGAAATGTATGCCCATGGAATAAATTTGATATATCCTGAGAATAGTGTCTATAGGTTCGGCGATACCGTAATAAGGTTTACGCCTCCATTATTTCATGGAATAGAGTACTCTAGGGTGGGTTGGGTATATGCAGTCAATATCGAATATGATGATGAGAAAGTATTCTATAGCTCTGATATAAATGGTCCCATAATTGAAGATTACGCTGATATGATTATCGATGAGGATCCCGATTACATTATACTGGATGGACCCATGACCTATATGTTCGGATATACCCTTAATAGAATAAATTTGAATAGGGTATTAACTAATGTAATAAGGATCATTGAAGAGGTCGATTTTGAGTTGTTGATTTGGGATCATCACCTTCCCCGGGAGAAAAAGTTTAGGGAAAGGACACTGAGTGTTTGGAATAGGGCTTTGGAACTGGATAAAAACATGTATACTGCTAGGGAATATAGGTATGGTAGACCACCTATAGTAGAGGAGTTATGAATTAATTTTATTCCTTCTCAGCAACTACAGCTGTTCCGGTGGCCGATACCAATACGACTCCTTGGAATATCTCGCTTGTCTCTATATCGACACCCACTATAGCATTGGCACCTAATTCTTTTGCCTTGGAAATCATTCTATTTATTGCCTCTTCCCTAGCCTTCTCCATCTCTGATGTAAATGCCGAGATCTCTCCACCGAACAGGCTCTCCAACGAAGCCAATATCTTACCACCGACTCCCCTAGTTCTTGGAGCTATACCAGTAACTATACCCTTGACCTCAACAATCCTGTATCCAGGTATAGTGGGTGTAGTTACAACAATCATGTTCCCTCAAATAAATATTATAAATTGGTTTAATGAGTATTATTAAGTTGGATGATGAATCCCCGTTATCCTGATTGATGATGATGATGGACTTCCTTACTGACTTATACCAATATATAAAAAAATTTTTATATATCAGTAAAACTTTATATATTAATGTGAATCTAATGTGTCGGGCGGTAGAGGTGGATCAATTAATCTGGAGGTGTTTAAAGAGATTATGAAGGCTTTAGGGAATGATATAAGGCTTAGGATGCTTTATTTATTGATTAAGGAGCCTCATACGGTTTATGATCTCTCAAAAAAACTCGACCTATCGTATCCCTTAGCATTCCTCCATCTAAAACAATTGAAAAAAGCTGGTTTAGTTCGTGAAGTAGCTAGAGTTGAGAGGCGTGGCCCACTGCCTTCAAAACTATATGTAGCAAATGAGATTGAACTGAAGATTGATAAAGATTTAATATTAAGGCTCTTCGAGGGTGAAGAGGCTTGAGTAGGGTATTTTTTGGATTAATTGGAATATTTGCATATCTCTCGATAATAGCAATTGGTTTCGGCGTACCATATATCTTTATGTCCTATGCAATAAAATATAATTTAGATTTTATAATTGCAGGTGTTGTCGCCGCCATCGCTATTATCGCTGCAGCGGGATTGGGGGTAGTTGTTACTGCAATTTTGTTCGGAGAGAGTAGGTTTTTCATCGAGGATAAGAGTGGTGAGTTGGAGAAATTGAGTATATTTAGGGCTCAGTCTAGAGCGATGTTAGAAGAGTTGGATGATGTGGTATCTATTTTGAAGGATATCCGTGACATATTGAGAAAGGTTGGTGAATAATAAGATGAGCCTAAAATATGATGGTTTGAGTGATGAAGAAATTATTGAGGAGATTAGGAGAAGGATTATTAAGATTAAGGAATTATTGAAGGAGATTAGGGAAATATTTAAGGAGATGGGTTGATATGAGTGAAAAGTTTGAGAAATACTATAGGAGGATAAAGGGATTAGGGAAAGAGGTCGAAGGCGGCATATTAAATATTGGTGGGGGTGCGTATATCACCGGAGGTAAGTATAAGGAGATTAATATTAGTGGGGGAGCGACTGTGGATGGTGATGTGGAGGCGGAGCGTATAAGCGTATCAGGCGGAGCGACTGTAAGGGGCAAATTAAATGTGGGTATTTTGCGTGTTTCTGGTGGAGTCACTGCCCACTCAATTAACTGTGAGATTGCGGAGGTCGCAGGCGGCCTCTCTATTAGAGGTGGTTCATTAAAAGCGAAGACAGCTGTGATTATTAAAGGGGGGTTAAAGGTCGATGGAGATCTTGAGGCTGGTGGTCATATAGATGTATATGGTGGATTAGTTGTTGGAGGTAAGTTGAATACTGGAAGATTAGTTGTTAGGTTGGGGGGAGGTAATTCGGAAGTCAAGTCAGGTATTGAGGCTAACTATGTAAAGGTCTATACAGTAGAAACCAGATTTAAACAGGGTATATTAAAGAGAATTTATTCTTATCTCCCATTTAGACGCGGAAAATTATATACAAAGTATATAAAGGCTAAAATTGTAGAAATTGAGAATACCATATGCGATTATATAGAGGCGGATTCAATATATATTGGTCCAGGATGTGTAGTCAGGGAAGAGGTAATTTATCATAATAACTATGAGTGTTCAAAAGATTCAAATGTTAATAAGGTAATGAGAACATAACCGGTGGATGCATGTCCAGAATTAGTCTATAACAAGAGATCAATCTCTTAAACTGGGGCATATCACTTTTTAGGTGACTGTGATGAAATTGGCTGTTGAGACGAAGAGATTGGTAAAGGTATATAGAAATGGAGTGAGGGCACTTGATTCTGTAGATATAGATATACCAATGGGTCGAATTACGTGCCTCTTGGGTCCAAATGGTGCTGGTAAGACGACTTTCCTAAGAATTATAGCTACGCAGCTCTTACCCACTTCGGGTGAGGCATTTGTGTTTGGATATGATGTAATTAAAGAGGCCGATGAAATTCGCAGTAGGATAGCTGTTGTACCGCAGGAGGGTAGGCCTTATCTAATGGTGACGCCTCTTGACGAATTGTATATGGGGGCCAGGATCCGTGGATTTAGTAGGGATGAGGCTAGGAGGAGGGCTCTGGATATATTGAGGAGATTAGACCTGTATGAAGTTCGTAATCAGAAAATTATTAGATTGAGTGGAGGTCAGAGGCAGAAGATACTGCTGGGAAGGACATTAGTTAGTGACGCCGACCTCCTTTTTCTAGATGAGCCCACGATTGGGTTAGACCCCGTTAGTAGGCGTTCCTTATGGGAGGATATTTTGAATCTAAAGAAGATGGGCAAGACGATATTGCTTACTACTCATTATATGGATGAGGCTGAGGCTTTGGCTGATAAGTTATATATTATAAATAAAGGTAGGGTTGTTGCATCTGGTGGGGTAAGTGATATAATTTCATCGGTAGGGTTGAAAACCGCTGTTTATATTATTGCTGACTCACCAGGTGTTGAGGAGGAATTATCAGGATATCGTTTTGAACATATAGGTAATAAGTACCTAGTATATGTTGAAGATAGGAAGGATCTATTTGACCTGGTTAAATTGGCTGTGGAGAATGGGTATATTATAACGATTAAGCAGCCGTCGCTAGAGGATGTCTTTATCAAGTTGGTGGGTGGATATGAGGAGGTCTATAGTTAGAATATGGACTATTTGTTGGTACAATTTCCTCCCAATTATTAGAAATCCATTAACATTTATTACGATAGTGGTTTGGCCAATTATTCCAATGTTTTTCATGGGAGTATTTCTAGGTGAGGAGGGAGTAAGACAAGGAATAATTGGTATGATAGTAACCTCAGTATCTTTCTCAGGTATTTATGTTGCCCAAGATTATGTATTTAATAGGACAATAACTAAGCTACAGGATTTCTTCGTGGCTAGTCCAGTTAAGGAGTATGAATATATCTTCGGGATATCCCTTAGTAGTTTACTAACTACATTAATTGCTGTATTGATTGGATATTTATTCATTTTATACTTGGGAATTGCATCGATATTAAAATTGATTTACTTCACATTGGTAATCTTAGCAGGTGCCCTCATGCTTCTGCCCTTAGGTTTTTTAATAGGTTCTAGGTTTGATGACGCCGGCAGAGTTAATGGTCTTACTAATGTATTGGCAATAGTCTTTAGTTTCATTGCACCAGTATACTATCCACTCGACTATATTCCCGAAAAATTTAGGATATATACCTACTTTCTACCCACTACACATATAGCCCATCTATCAAGACTCATACTTGGTTTAACTGATGTTAAGGGGCTTGGTATCACCTATCACTTAACCATAATAGTTGTCATAAGTATCTTCCTATACTTGATTGGAAGGAAATATAGCAGATGGAGAGAAGTCTAAACCTAATTCTTATCTGGTGATATAGTTGTTCATAGAGAGATTAAAGGATGAACTTTATTTTATTAGAGGAAATTTATTAATTCTGTTAGTGACTTGGACATTATTCAACTTTACTTACTCAATGTCCTTCCCATATTTCAGCCCTTTTTTGAAGGAATTGGGTGCATCTCCATTCATCATAGGATTTATTAATTCTATGGGTTATCTGATGCTAATCTTTGTTAGGATTCCCGGCTCACATATAGCTGATGAGTATGGGAGAAAGCAGATAATCGTCGTTATGACGTTTGGTGTGGCACTGTCTACTTTATTTATAATATTTGCTCCGGATTGGAGGTGGGTGCTTTTAGGTGTTATACTATCTAATCTATCCCTAATTTATCAGCCTGCTATGGAGGCGATGACCGCCGACTCTATTCCATCGGATGTGAGGGGAGTTGGGTTTGCATTGATGAGGGTAATACCACAGGTTTTCTCGATAGCGTCTCCAATTATCGCTGGATATATAGTGGGTAGGCTTGATTTAGTTAAGGGTGTAAAATTAATCTATATAACTATTTTTTTAGCTTCATTAGCAGCGGCTATACTTAGATATTTATATTTAGAGGAGACCCTGGAGAATCCTAAAAGGCTTAATATAGGTGGTTTAATATCCTCGTATAAGGAGTCTTTATCAAGTATTTTTGAGGCTTGGAACTCTATCCCTAAAAATATTAAGATTTTAACTTTTATAATGTTAATAACTGCTTTTGAAGATCCCGTATTTATTCAATTCGCTTCTCTATATGTCCTCGATGTTATATCTATACCTAAGGATCAATGGGGGTATGCCTTCTCGCTATTGACTTTATCAAGTCTAATATTTGCCTGGCCGTTGGGTAAATTTGTTGATAAATATGGGAGGAAAAAATCTATTCTATTGGGTTTTCTTCTCAGCTTACCAGCCACCTATCTATTCATTATATCAAGAAATATAATTCATCTATCGTTAGTCTTGATTATATATGGTGCTACGTCGAACTTGATAGGCCCGGCTTTCCAAGCATTCGTAACTGATCATACTCCAAAGGAGCTCAGGGGGAGGGTATTCGGTGTAATAGGTACCCTCAATTTAATGGGTGAAGTGCCCGCATCAATATTAGCTGGATACTTGTATGGTATTGAGCCTAGTTCTCCATTCTATCTACTATTATTCATTGATGCTGCCCTAATAATTATGATATACTTATTTGTCGAGGAGTGATGCAGATTTATTTACTCCAATTTTAATATGATGGACTAATACCTAAATATTTAAGGGTGGCTTTAATGGGGAGACAAGTAATAGTGTATGTATCATTACTTTTATTAATTGTATTAATGCCTTATCCTGGGGCTCTATCAAAGCAAACTATAGATTTAATCGATATTAATTGGATTAGACCTGTTGAGACAGTTAATGGTGTTCTATTTCCTAGGTTGGGTCTCCCTGCATTCGTCAATCCAGGTTCAATATTCAACGTAGTGCTATATGCGCCTGATTTCAAAGCAGGCGTGGATAAGATTTATATTACTTATATGTCCTTAAAATTAGAGCTCTCTATTCTAGGCCAATCGATAGTCAATAATAAGCTTGTGTTAAATGTTTCCGTGCCCATAGATGCCCCCCAATTATTATATGATTTAGTTATCGTTTCAGGCGGAAATACTGTGAGTGAACCTAATTCCGTAGCTATTAAATCCAGCTGGAACTATCCTCTAAAAATACTTTGGTATACCGATACTCATTATGATAATAGGAGGTCGGCTATACGTCAGAGGGATAATTTTTTGAGGCTTATCTGGAGGGCAAATTTTATACATCCGGATTTCGTCTTCATAACTGGTGATGTGCTTAATACTGCTACAGAACGTAATTATGAATCCTTTAGAAGGGATATTGATGAGATGCTTAGGGTTCCATTAGTCTTGTTGCCTGGGAATCATGATCACCATTATAAAAGAGATTTATTCACATTTTACGTCGGTCTATCAAATATAAGTCTAAACATCGGCCCACTGCATTTAATTATGGTTGATACTGGTCCAAATGGCATGAATGGATGGATTAAAAATGACCAGCTTCAATGGCTAACAAATGACCTAAAAAAATATGGTGATTTTGAGGTTAAAATCATTGCATCCCACCATCCATTCTCACTGTTAGAGGAGAGCCCTGAATCAAATAAGAGTGGTTTAGAGAAAATTCTGAGCAGTTCTGATATAGATTTAGTACTACATGGCCACATGCATTATTTGATGGTTGAGCTAAATAAAACTCCTATTAGGATAACGGATCCGAATGCATATGAAGGGGGGCAGCCCTACTCAGCTTTCAGAATATTAACTATAACAGGTCCACATCAGATTGAATGGAGATACAATGGTAAAGTAGATCCATACCCCCTATTCAAATTAAATGTCGAGGAATATCAGTTACCAAGCATAAACTCATATGGATATTACCTAAAAGTTGAGAATGATATGGAGATAGGTGTTGATGGACTAATTGATATTTCTTTACCTAAGAAAGATATCAAATATGTAGAGGGAATTGATAAAAATAAGCTTAATATAACTAAATATAATGATTTTATTCGGATACAGGCACCAGTACATGTGGAGAGTGGAGCTGAGAAAGAAATAAAGCTGTATTTAGAGGAGGATAAGGAGCCGCCGCAAATAAATTATTTGGATATTAATGAGTATGGAAAATTTCTTTTAATCAATATTAGCGTTAGCGATCGGGTGTCTGGCGTATTAAATGTTGATATTAAATACTCTTATGATAATGTTACTTGGGATGAGGCAAACGTATTAAGATTATCTTATAATGTTTTTTACACAGAGGTTAGGAAGCCTGATGAAGGAGGAGTAGCCCTAATTTTCAAGCTCTATGATGTCGAAGGTAATAGTGTAACTAAATACAAAAACATGAGCCTAGTTTTAGGGGCCAGTACTCCCTTGAGCGGAGGGGGAGAGGAAATTCAACCATTTCTAACGTATATCGCTGCTATAATAATTATATTGAGCGGCGTTTCCCTATTAT
>WAJV01000034.1 GCA_015523725.1 Candidatus Geothermarchaeota archaeon | reverse complement strand
GGTATATAGGAACATATACATATCGACTCTACCTAGATAATTTAAACCTTAGAAATAGAATAGCCGATATAGAAAATAGGGTAAATGTATTAGAACAACAACTCTCATATTATAGATCAATATCAGGATACTTAACTACACCAAACTCATCATCGAATATAAATGCACAAGGATCGATAAAGTTCCATGCAGTAGCAGTCGGGCAAAACAACACGGGATACTTCGGTATAGTACTGAACTTCACCATATCACTCCTCCCAGGTCAAGGGAGAGTATTGGTAAATACCCAACCAAAGATCGGAATAGACCTACAAACCAGCCTACAAATCGCTAAGATGGTGGCGGAGAAATACACATCCATAAACCTAAGCAATTATGATATAATATTGAGTATTGAAGCACCAATGAAGGTTGATGTTGTAGATGGACCCAGTGCGGGAGCCGCAATAACCTCTACACTAATCTCCCTAATGCTAAATAAAACAATAAACCAATCGATATACCTAACTGGAACAATAAATCCCGACGGCTCGATAGGAAAAGTCGGTGGAATACTTCAAAAAGCATTAGCGGCGGCTGAAAATGGGGGTAAAATATTTATAGTTCCAGAGGGACAGAAAAAGGTTCAAGTATATGTCCCAATAAAAAAAGAGATATTACCAGGATTTTACATAATAACCTATGAATCCAAAATAGTCGATGTACAAAAATATATTAATGATAAAGGGTATAATATGACGATAGTCGAGGCATCAACAATAGATGATGTACTTAAATACCTATGGAACGGCTAAGTTTAATTAATGAAGCTAATAACATATGTAGATACATTATTCGATAGACAGAAGTACTCGGAGGAAATTGATAAATTAAAACGAAATATAGAACACATATTATCGCCAAAGACTACCAACTCATGTTACGGTGAAATAATAAAAGGATACCCAAATATTCCTCCCCAACCGTGTACACAAACAATATCTAGTAGCTGGGCATTAACTGAAGAAAAATATAGGTATGCCTTCATATATCTAGACCAAATAGTCTCCCTAATGCCATCTAAACTACTCAAAGAACTAGCTACCGAGGGATGGAGAGAGACACATGATAATTTCGAGGATAGACTCATAAAAGAGCAACTAAATTTACTCCAAAACAACTTATATGTATATCCAGAAGACGCTGAGAAAAAACATATCCTATTAGCCGTTCCATCCAACAGACAATTCAAAGAAGTATTAGGTAGATGGGAAAAGTGGGTATGGAGGAGATATACACTAAATGGCGAGAAAACCCCCGATGAAAACGGTTGGATGAGAGATATAATGAACATCGTTGAAGCCCTTAACCAAGAAAGAGTAAGGTGTATAATAGTAGTAGATAAATACCTACCAAGTAATAAGATGGAAGAATTAAAAGACAAAATAAGCCATTCCCCACTTAATAAAATAATTAAAATAGATCTAGGAGAGGGATACGCAAAAATTGGTTATGTGAGGGACCAAAGCCTAACAATAACCGAACAACCCTTCATAGGGAATATGGCATTGAAGATCAGGGCAGGAGAAGAGAGGAAGATCATAGACATATATGATGAATTGGGATTAGAACCAGTTATAAGAATTAGATGGAGCCAGATAAATAACGGGATAATTAAAGCCAACGCAGAGGGAGGGAACTTCATCCTTATTCAGACTGATAATGGAAAATATTTATTAACAGGAATTGGAGTTAGAGGCTCAAACCTAGCTGCATTAGTAACGATGAGAAAAGTCTTATCAGAGGATATACATCTAATTGGAATACCATTATCTGGATATATTAAGAAATGGAGTGAGACAGGTGCAGTCCACTTAGACGTTGTATTAACATATTTAGGAGACCTAAACGGAACTTACTATGCAGTTATAGACCCGATGAGAGTCGGGTTCTACTCGGTGATAGAGATTGAGAAAAACCTAGATATTAGCATAAAAACGATACCACAATTATTTCACGAAATGGGGGTATACCTAGACGAAATACCTCATAGTGGTAGTAAGATAACTATGGCAAATGCATTAAATCTGGGTAAAGGGAAATTAGTAGTCGACAGATACAATAAAGAGGTAAATAAATATCTTGTGAGGGAGTTCGGGATAGATCTAATACAGATAGAAATTCCACATATAGAGGCTGGTGGAGGGGGAGTTAGGTGCTCCACCAAAGAAATATGGGAAATACATAGGTGATATAAGGAGAACCATCAACATAATTATTGTTATGTGATTTAAATCACTAAAATAAATAATTTAATTTAACCCGATGAACTACCTAAGGGCTGATCAGTGATGCCGGGGCTAATCGAGCTATTGACAAATGAGAGGAACCTAGCCATCATTATATTCATAACTACCTATGCATATATAGCATTAGGTAAAAAAGAAAAGCAGATAGCCGCCTTAGTGGGAGCAACATTCATATGGATACTAGGTATAGTATCCACAAGAGATTTAATATACTATGTGGATTTCGAGACATTAGGACTTCTATTCGGTATGATGGTGATAGTCGGAGCCCTAAGAGAGTCCGGCTTCTTCAGATTCATTGGACTAGAGACAGCTAGGCTTAGTGGATACATACCCCGCAGAATGTTTATTATAACCACACTGATGACGGCCCTCCTATCAGCCTTACTGGCCAATGTGACGGTGGTCATGTTCATGACAGTCATGATAATAGAGATTACGGAGATGCTTAAGATAGACCCAAAGCCCTTTATAATTGGAGAGATAATGGCCTCAAACATCGGGGGAGCGGCAACAATAATAGGAGACCCGCCTAACATAATGGTGGCTACAAGGATAAATATGACGTTCCTAGACTTCATAATATATATAGCACCGATAGCCCTAATCGCCCTCCTAATATCACTCCTAATAGTATATCTATATTATAGAGATACCTTGGATAAAGAGATTATAACGGTAGAACTTCCAGTATCTCCAGCGGACGTAATAACGGATTACAAATTATTATACGTAAGTTACGCCGTCTTCGTATTCACAGTGATGATGTTTCTAGTAAAGCCGTACACAAACTTCAGCTATTCAGCCATAGCCATATTAGGCTCATCAATCTTACTATCCGTAGGAGGAGACAAGATGCCAAAAGTACTTGAGGATGTGGAATGGAGCACACTCCTATTCCTAACTGGATTATTCATAATCATAGGGGGATTAGATAAGACGGGAATAGTATCCGACATGGCCACTATCTTGAAACCATTCATAGCAGATAATGAATATCTATCGGTGAGCATAATACTCTGGATATCAGCAGGAGCATCTGCATTAATAGCAAATATACCATTCACAGCTGCATTCATCCCAATCTTAAGAAGCATAACCACATCCTCACCAAGCAATCCACTATGGTGGGCACTAATACTCGGCGCAGACTTCGGGGGAAACACTACATCAATAGGATCATCATCCAATGTAGTTGCATTAGATATTATGAAAGAAAAGGGCATCGAAATAACCTTCATAGACTACTTAAAAATAGGCATACTCATACTACTAGCATCAGTAGGAATATCAAATATTATTTTAATAATATTAATTAAATTCTTATAAAAATAAAATTAGTAAAAGAGATATTAATTACTTTTCTCCTTTAGTGCAGCGTGAGCCGCTGCCAAACGAGCGATCAAAATCCTGAATGGAGAGGCACTAACATAGTCGAGGCCAACCTTATGGAAATACTCGATCGAGGCAGGGTCTCCACCATGCTCACCACATATACCAATCTCCAGATTTGGATTAGTAGACCTACCACGTTCTACACCGATCTTAACCAGCTCCCCAACACCCTTAACATCCAATGTCTCAAAGGGATTTGAATTCAAGAGACCTAGCTCAAGATACTGTGGAAGGAACTTGTTCTCAGCATCATCCCTACTAAAACTGAATGTGGCCTGGGTTAAGTCATTAGTACCAAAGCTAAAGAACTCGGCTTCCCTCGCTATCTCATCGGCAGTTAAGGCACCCCTAACAGTCTCAATCATTGTTCCAACCATGAATGGAATCTTAATGCCATATTTCTCCTCCACCTCTTTCCTAACAGGCTCTATCGCCGTCTTCTTAACAAACCTAAGCTCCTCGACCATCGCTACTTGAGGAACCATAATCTGTAGGATAGGATTCTTACCCTCTAGAATCAATTCCGCAGTAGCCTCCAACATAGCCTTTACCAAACCCTTATAAATCTCTGGATAAGTAACACCAACCCTTACACCTCTATGGCCCATCATGGGATTAGCCTCAGTCAAGGCAACTACCCTCTTATATAACCTCCTAAGCTCCATAACCCTCCCATCATCACCATTCTTCTCGGCCTCATATATCTCACTTAAAAGCTCCTCAGGCTTAGGGAGAAACTCGTGTAATGGTGGATCAATTAATCGAATAGTGACTGGAAGCCCATCCATAATCTCCAACATCTCCTTAAAATCACTCTTAATCATCTCCGACAATTCATACATTGCCTCAAGCCTCTCATCACTATTCTCGGATAGAATAACCCTCCTTAAAACCTCAAGCCTCTCAGGCTTCCTAAACATACGCTCAATCCTAAGTAACCCAATACCCTCGGCCCCATACTCCCTCGCTATCCTAGCGTCCTCAGGTACATCAGCATTAGCCTTAACACCTAGCCTCCTAAACTCATCGGCCCAAGCCAACAACTCCCTCAACTCAGGTATTAACTCAGGCTCAATCGTAGGAACCTTACCCAAATAAACATTACCAGTATTACCATCAATAGTTATCCAATCACCCTCCCTAACAACAACGTCACCAACCCTAAAAAGCCTCTCCCCGTAATCGATCCTCAAGGCCTCGGCGCCAACCACAGCGGGCTTACCTATACCCCTCGCCACGACCGCCGCATGACTAGTCATACCACCCCTACTCGTTAAAATACCCTTAGCAGCATAGAATCCATGGACATCATCAGGCTTGGTCTCCACCCTAACCAAAATAACCTCCTTACCATCTCTAGCCCACATGACAGCAGTATCGGGATCAAACACAGCTTGGCCGCTCACCGCTCCAGGCGATGCATTCAAGCCCTTCGCTATCGGCTTAGCGCCGGAAGATTCATCGATTCGAGGATACAATAGTTGAAGCACGTGCTCCGGCTTAACCTTTAATACCGCCTCCTCCCTAGACAAAATACCCTCCTTAGCCATATCAACAGCCGTCTTCACCCTAGCCAAAGCAGTCATCTTAGCGTTACGAGTCTGTAGAAAATATAATTTCCCACGCTCAACCGTAAACTCGACATCCTGAACCTCCTTATTATGCCTCTCCAACAACTTAACCTTATCATATAACTCCTCATATAACTTTGGATGACGGTTCTTTAACTCATCGATACTTAAAGGCGTCCTTATTCCAGCTACAACATCCTCGCCCTGAGCGTTTGGAAGGAACTCGCCATATAACTTATTCTCACCATTAGCCACATCTCTACTGAAAACAACTCCTGTTCCAGAGTCCTCACCCATATTACCAAAAACCATGCTCTGAACATTTACAGCTGTACAATCAGCTATATCAGGTGTTATCTTATTAGCTATCCTGTAATAAATAGCCCTAGGATTCATCCAAGACCTAAAGACAGCTTTAATGGCCATCTCCAACTGGGTCCATGGATCGGATGGAAAGAAACCAATTTTATCAATTATCAACTCCTTATATTCATCAACCAATTCCTTCAATCCATCAAACGGTATATCGACATCAGTCGAGGCTCCATACTTCTCTTTAATCGACTCCAACTTCTCATCAAACAACTTATCATCGATACCTAGTACAATCTTACCAAATAATTGAAGAAATCTTCTATATGCATCATATGCAAATCGATAATCCCCCGTCATATTAGCCAACCCAATAACAGTCTCATCGTTCAGCCCTAGATTCAAAACGGTATCCATCATACCCGGCATCGATACGGCCGCTCCACTCCTAACCGAGACTAATAGGGGCTTATCCTTATCACCAAATTTAAGTCCCCGCTTCTCCTCCAATCTTTTAACATGAACCTTAACCTCATCCATGAGACCCTCAGGAAGCTCTAGTCCCGATAATATCTCCCATAACTCCTTAATCAACCTATCCCTCTCCTCAGGCTTTGGGAGCCTCTCCAACTTAGCTACAATAGAATTAATCTCCTCCTCCTTGCACTTCAAAAAGTCCCTACATGCATCGGTAGTTATAGTGAAGCCAGGTGGCACAGGAAGCCCAATCTGCGTCATCAACGCCAAGCTGGATCCCTTCCCCCCCAGTAAACGCTTATTCCTCCAATCAGCCTCCTCAAAATCATATATATACTTCTTTCTAGACATAATAATCACTTACAATGCTAAAAACCATATTTTAATAATTATATATGAGTAAATCATAATTTTTATACCTTTATCTCGATATACTAACTACTTTCAAATAATCCTTAACAGCCCTACTAACAGCTTGACCGGAGGTTGGATACTTCAATTTAAACCCAGTCTCCTTTAACCTAGTTATATCAAGCAACATATTCTTAACATCACCAACCCAACCCCTACCATCAGGGGTCTGTGGATTTAGGTGGAAAACGACATCCTTCAACCCCATCTCCTTAACAACGATGCTCGCAATCTCATCGACGGATATCCAATCCTCACTACCAATATTATATACATCATGGGGAAGCCGCTTCTTTATCAACAAATTATAAAGATGAATAGTTGCGTTAATCGCATCATCAACATAAATATAACTTTTCCTCTGCTTGCCATCACCCAATATCTCCAGAACCCCAGGATTCCTCCTCAACTTAACAACGAAATCATAAACAACTCCCCTAGTACCGCGTCCCCCAACCACATTAGCAAACCTTAAAATCAATAGCTTAATTCCATACAGTTTAGAGTAAACCTTAAGAATATTCTCACAAGCCAACTTAAAACCACCATATATAGATATAGGTTCAAGATTCTTGTATTCCTCAGGAGTTGGAACCGTACTCGCATCACCATATACAGTACTGCTACTAGCAAAAACCACATACTCAACATCATACTTCCTCGCATTCTCAACCACATTAAAGGTTGCAACAATCTCATCCCTAAAATGCTTATCCGGCTTAAAGAAACTCTCCCTCACACTAGGATCTGCGGCGAAATGCATTATAACTCCAGCATCCTTAAAGAAGGGGTGCCAATCCTCGGGATATCTAAGATCAGCCCTGAAGTAATTAAAATTCTTACGCCCAATATTATGTGAAATATTCTCCTCCCGGCCGGTTGAAAAATTATCAATAACAAATACATTCTCACCAAAGGACAATAATTTATCTACTAGATGGCTCCCAAGATAACCAGCCCCTCCAGTGACAATAACCTTCATGGGGAATTACCTCACAGAAATAATCAATAATTAAATGAATAGACACAAATTTATATATAGTAATATCCTAAGACCTCCCCAAAATTATTTATATCAAGATAATACAGTTACATGATTAATTATGGAGGAGAGGCACTTGATACCGATTTCCACACCCTACATAACAAATGAAGAGATTGAGGCTGTGGCCGAGGTCCTCAGGAGCAACTACATAGCCTATGGACCCAAAGCACATCAATTCGAGAAAATGTTCGCCGAGTATATTGGTACAAAATACGCTAGAGCAGTGTCCAACGGCACACTCGGACTAATGGCGGCAATAAAAGCATTAGGAATTGGGGAGGGAGATGAAGTCATTACACCAGCATTCTCATTCATAGCCAGCGCAAACGCGGTATTATATAATAATGCCAAGCCAATCTTCGCAGACATTGATCTAAGCACATATACGATAGATCCTGAAGACACCCTTGAAAAAATAACGCCCAAAACAAGGGCCATCATATTAGTCCACCTATATGGACACCCATGCGACATAAAACCATTTCTAGACATTGCATCAGACCATAAACTATACATAATAGAGGATGCAAGCCAAGCACATGGAGCAACATACAATGGTAAAAAAGTAGGAAGCTTCGGGGATATTGCCGTATTCTCCCTCTATGCAACAAAAAATATGACAACGGGAGAAGGGGGAATTATAGTGACTAATGATGAAGAGATAGATAGGAGGATTAAACTAATAATGGATCATGGACAAATAAGCAAATACAATCACATAGAACTAGGATATAACTTAAGGATGCCAGATATATTGGCAGCAATCGGAATCGTCCAACTAAAAAGACTGGATATGTTAAATGAAGTTAGGAGAAAAAACGCTGAATTCCTAACAAGGAATCTAAATAAAATCCCTGAAATAAACTTACCAATTGAAGCACCATACGCAAAGCACGTATACCATCAATACGTAATAAGGACATATGATAGGGATGACCTAAAAAATCATCTAGGTAAATACAATATACAAACAGATATACATTACCCCAAACCAATATACAGACAGGAATTATATAGAAAACTCGGATATGGAGAACTACACCTAGAAAATAGTGAGATAGCCTCAAAACAAGTTCTATCTCTACCGGTACATCCATTACTCACTAACAGAGATTTAAATAACATTGTAAAGAAAATTATTGAGTATTATGAAAACAAATAAAAGGGTATTCATCCATCCATCGGCCCATGTATCGCAAGATGCTGAGATAGGGGAGGGCACCAAGATATGGCACGAAGCCCAAGTTAGAGAAGAAGCTAAAATTGGTAGAAACTGTATACTAGGAAAATGTGTATATATCGGTAGAGGAGTACATATTGGAAATAATGTGAAGATAGAGAATAGGGCATCCATCTTCCAAGGCGTATATATAGAAGATGATGTATTCATAGGTCCCCACGTAGTATTTACCAACGACCTACGTCCAAGAGCATTCAACCAGTCATGGCAAATAATCAAAACATATGTAAGAAAAGGAGCTTCTATAGGCGCCAATAGCACCATAATATGCGGTATAGAGATAGGTGAATATGCAATGATAGGAGCGGGTTCAGTAGTCACTAAGGATGTACCACCATATGCACTAGTATACGGAAACCCCGCTAGGGTCAAAGGATTTGTATGTAAGTGTGGAGATAAGTTAACTTATGTGAATAAACACGAACAATATGTACTGATGAAGTGCGAAAAATGCAACGAGGAGTATCATATACCAATCGAACACTATAATTTAATAGAATAAACCGCTTCTCAAAATTTAATGCAGATATTTAATAGACCTAATCACCTTCAACACTTCAATAGCATCCTCCAAGGGAACAGGTGCTTCACGGCGACCCATGACATAATCTATGAAAGCCTTCAACTCCAAATATAGAGGCTCCTCACTAACTACTTCAATATTCCTACGCCTAGTCCTAAAAATCTTCAAGAAATCCATGAAATCCCTCCAACTACCAACATACTTCTTATTCAATATACCCCTATACATATAAGCCCTTTGCTTAAGTAAATCCGCCTCAACAAACCATTCACTACACAACATCTCCAATCTACGAATCTTAATAGGAGAAAGTCTACCAACCGTGACCCTACCAATTACACCATTCTCCATAATAAGGATAATATCAGCATGATCCCATCCATAACCATATCCCAACTTCTTAACACCAGCTCCATACCCATTCCCAACTCTACTCCCAGTCAAATAATAAATCAAATCAATATCATGAATAGCCAGATCATCAACCACATCTATATCAATTAAACGAGGAAGACCGACCCTCATACTAGATATAGATATCACCTCACCCAATATACCCTTACCCAATAACTTTTTAATTTCAAGAATGACAGGGTTAAACCTCTCTATATGCCCCACCATAGCCTTAACTCGATAATCCCGAACGGCATTATATATCTTAACAGCTTTCTCAAGGGAATCGGCTAATGGCTTCTCAATCAAAAAATTAATACCCCTCTCAGCGAGCCTAATAGCGACCTCATCATGAATACCAGTGGGAACCACTATACAAGCAAAATCAGGCTCCTCCCTATCCACCAACTCCATATAAGACTTATAGAACGGAACGCCATACTCCTCAGCTATAGACCTCTTCTCTACATCTATATCAGACGCACCAACAACCTCTACACCATAACCCTCTCTACTCAACCGAACAAGATTCCTCAAATGGTGGCGACCCATATAACCAAGCCCAATAACACAACCCCTAAGCATAGTACACACCATCAACTAAGGCATATAAGCCAGATAATCAATATCCACGTCAACAATCCGCTTCTTCCAAGCATCCCCAATTACAATCAACACAGAAATAGCTTCAACCCTCGCCTTAATCTTAGCCAACATATCGACAATGGCTCTGTGAGTGGCCCCCGTCCTAATAACATCATCGACAATCAACGCACGATATCCTTTCCTTATCAATGATCTAGGCAGATATAATGGACGTACACCACCATCCTCACTATAAAGCAAGCCCTCCACATACTTGTGAACAGCAGTCTCCCTATAATCCTTAATTATACCTAAATTACAATCCATATAATTAGCTACTAAAGTTGCAAACGGAATACCATCGGCGGCGGGAGATAAAACTATATCTATCTTACCCATATACTTGGAAGCAACCCTCTTAGCAACCAAATCCAAGAACTTAATATCACTAATCAGCCTCTGATTATCAATGAAACCACTCCTGTTATCATAGCGTACACGCTCAAGAACCTCCCTCTCAAAATCAATAACACTCTCTAAATCACCGATCAGCCTCTCCATCTTATTACCACTAGGCACAACATGACCATGCATATATCTACTAAGAGCTGCTGGAGACTCACCGAGCCTACTCGATATCTCACTCCACGTAAGCCTTTTCTTCGCTAATCGCAGCAATTCAATAAAATATAATGCCCTAATCAGATTCATGTAGCGCTTCATATCTTAACATAATAATGTTAAACTTATGTTATAAGCATTTAACTAAATTATATAAACACGTAAATAAAAAGTTGCATGGTACTTATTTAACATAAATATGTTAAAAAATTGTTAAGAGCCTATAATAGATTTACATATTATTGAATAATATGGTGTTAAGAAATGTCATCTAGAAGAGATTTCCTAAAAATGGCTGCAACCGGAGTTTTAGGACTCGCTGTTGGAGGGGGTGTAGGTTATTACGCTGCCCCCAAACAAGTAGGTGGGGGAGGGGGTGTAGGAAAAAAACTTAAAGCCGCCTGGATTTATGTAGGTCCAGTTGGGGATTATGGATGGACCCATGCCCATGACGTCGGTAGAAAAGAGGCTCAAAACACCTTCAAATGGCTAGAGACAGCTGGAATAGAGTCCGTTAAAGTCGGTGAGACGGAACAAGTTATTAATAAATATATTAATCAAGGATATGATGTTATATTCACAACTAGTTTCGATTTTATGAACCAAACCTATGACAGTAGCGTAGCCCATCCGGATAAAATATTCTTCCATTGCTCAGGATACAAGAGGAATAAGAATATGGGGACATATTTTGCCGACCTATACCAGATATATTATTTAAATGGATTAATGGCGGGTGCACTAACAAAAAGTGGCAAAGTAGGTTATGTAGCCGCCCACTTAATACCAGAGGTTATAAGACACATTAATGCATTCACCATAGGTATAACCGAGGTAAACCCTGATTCAAAAGTATATGTAATAGAAATTGGGGAGTGGTTTGCACCAGACTTAGCTAAGGAGGCGGCAGCCACTCTCGTTGAACAACTGGGATGCGATGTATTAGCATTCACAGAAGATACTCCAAGCACAATCCAATATGCTCAGTCCTATTACGAGGATAATGGAGTTGAAATACCTGTATTCAGTCATTATAGCCCAATGTATGAATATGGTAAGGATGTGGTGGTTAGTGGCCAAATAGTTAGATGGGGCGTCATATATAAAGATATATTAGCCAAGGTATATGCAGGATTATACACCAACCAGAACCTAGAGAATGTAGATTACTGGTATCTACTAGACTCTGGTGCAGTAGATTTAGGTGCAAAGAGTTATGATGACAGAATGTGGATAAGTGATAAATTCAGGCAGAGATTCGAGGGAATCGACGTGGAAGATAAGTTAACCGGTGAGAGAATTACTTTACTAGAATTGATAGAAAGAAGATATAATGAAATGCAAGACCCTAATCTAGCCTTCGATCCATTCACAGGACCATTGAGTGGAAACATGTGGCTAGATACTGGTGGTGACGTATTAGGTAAGCATTATGATAAAGGGGATTCGATAAATATACCTGAAGGAGTTAGATTAGGTCATGATGATCTCTGGGGAATGGGCTGGTTCCTCAATAATGTAGTCGTTCAAAAATAGTCTGAGACGGTAGATCCAAATGAATATGGACAAGGAACCACTCCTTTTTATTCATAATTTATCCAAGGAATTCGGACCAATAAAAGCATTAAAAAACGTATCCATAAATTTTAGAAGGGGAGAGATTCATATCATATTGGGTGAAAATGGAGCTGGTAAAACCACACTAGCAAAAATATTAGCAGGCATCTACCGAATAGATTCGGGTGATATAATACTGGATGGGAGAAAAATAAGGATAAGAAATACAAAAGACTCACTAAAAAATGGAATAGCCATAGTAAGCCAGTATCCAAAACTCATAGAGCAACTTACAGTTGCAGAGAACCTCCTCCTAGCCATGGATAAATATGGATACTTAAATACCACTAAAAGCATTGAGAAAGATGCGAAGGAGATAATTAATAGGTATGGATTAAATATCGATCTGAATAAAAAGGTTTATACACTATCCTTTAGTGAGAGACAACGTGTAGAGATATTAAAGGCATTGCTACTAAAACCAAAGGTCTTAATATTAGATGAACCCACAACACTATTGACGGATAAGGAAAAACTTCATTTATATAAATTCATTAATAGCTTGAGAAATGAGGGGAGATTAATAATAGTTATTACCCACAGAATCGATGAAGCACTAAATATAGGGGATAGAATAACGATATTGCGAAATGGAGAAGTTATTACGACCATTGATAAGAAAAATGCAAATAAGGAAATGATCATTCATGAAATGTTTGGAGCAACTGTTGAAAAAGAAAAACAATTAAAATTATCCAAGAGAAATGGTCCGGGAGACACAGTGTTAAGCGTCGTAGGTGTAGATATATATGATGACTATGGAAACAAAATACTGGAAAACATAACCCTTGAATTAAGGGAAGGCGAAATTCATGGAGTCTTCGGGCTCGCTGGATCAGGTTTGAAGGAATTGGGTGAGACATTATATGGATTACGTGAATATAGTGGGGGTAAGATAACAATCCTCGGGCAAGACCTAAGAAGAATCGATAGGGACGAGATGGCGAATATGGTCGGGTATATCCCGGACAACATACTAAAAAGCCTAATTCTAGACCTAAATATAGAGCAAAATTATCGAGTGAAACAAAGGCTATGGAGGATTCAAGAAAATTACATGGAACACATTATCAACAAATTCCGCATCAAAGCTGAATCACTAAAACAAAACGCCGGCACACTGTCAGGAGGAAACCTGCAAAAACTGGCAGTATCTAGAGAAATTATTCTAAAACCAAAGATTTTGATCGCGATAAATCCCACAAAAGCACTCGACCATATAAGCATAGAAACACTGCACAATATATTTATGGAATACATAAATGAGGGAGGCTCAATACTCCTATTAAGCGAAGACATCAACGAAGTAATTGATATAAGCGACATAGTCAGCGTCATCACAAAAAGAAAACTAAGGACATTGGAAAGAGGAATAAATAAAAGAGAACACGTTCTGGAACTATTAGCCTAAGCCCCATAGGTGCACAGAAAAACATGAAAATAATTATAAGGAGAAGATTCGTAGAGCCTCCTTACCTAAAATTCACACTCACTATATTGGCAATAATAATATCATTAATCATTTCAATGCTAATAATATATGCAACAGCCTCTATCCCACCGACAAAATTTCTATACTCAATATACAGTGGCTTAATCGACCCATCAACACTAAGATACCTAATCCCACTAACCCTTTCTGGACTCGGATTAATCCTACCCTACAAAGCAGGTGTATGGAATATAGGTTCAGAAGGCCAGTTACTAGCAGGAGCAATAGCAACCACATACATAGCCCTCTACATACTCCCAAAAAATATAGTGGGATACATAGGAATCCCTATAATATTGATAGCATCAGTACTAGCTGGCGGTGGATATGCATTAATAGCTGGCTACTTAAAAGCAAAATTCAACCTGAACGAGATATTATCAACATTAATGCTAAACTACATCATGATCGGATTAGGAAACTATCTAGTATATGGTCCATGGAGAGGCGAAACCCAATACGGATACCCAAGAACAGATATAATACCAAACCAATTATGGATAAATCCAATACAGTTTGGAGGAATAAATGTTAACCCAGTATTCATACCGACAATAATAATAGTTGCCGCAGCCATGCATTACCTATTTAAAAACACTAGGATAGGATATGAAATTAAGGTATATGGACTAAACCCGGATGCCGCCCTCCACTCGGGAATATCAAAAACAAAAATAATCCTAGTCACAATGTTCCTCAGTGGAGCTCTAGCTGGATTAGCAGGCGCAGCCGAGATACTATCAATTCATAGGCAACTAATAAGGGTACAGGATGTATCTGCTGGATATGGATATATGGCTATCCTCGTAACCTGGTTATCCAGAATGGATCCCCTCGCAACCATATTATCTGGATATCTAGTTTCTGCATTAATAGCGTCCGGATATACACTGCAAATTATAGCCGGACTAACGATAGGGGCAGTTAATTTATTCGTTGGAGGCCTATTAATCCTGACAACCGCCTTAGACTTCCTACTCAAATACGAGGTGAAATTAAAATGGTGAATTATCTAATCGAGATTATATCAAGAATAATAGTGGCATCTACACCACTATACATAGCGACACTAGGCGAATTATACACTGAGAGAAGTGGTGTAATCAACTTAGGTGTTGAAGGATTATTCGTCTTAGGAGCATCGACAGCATTTACAATAACAATACTCACAGAGAATTTATACATAGCAATGTTAGCCACATTGATATTGGGGTTCATAGTAGGAGGAATACATGGATTCATAACAGCCTATTTAAAAGGTAGAGAGATATTATCTGGATTAGCAGTAACCCTATTTTCATATGGATTAGCATCGATAGTAGGGAGGCCCTACGTAGGCCTAAGCCTACCAGTGAGATTGAATCTCACCGCAAACTACCACATAATACTACTACTTATAATACTATCTTCAATAGTTTCTTGGATTATACTATTTAAATTAAAAGCAGGTGTTATAATCAGGGCCTCCGGAGAAGACCCATCCTCGGCATTCGTCATGGGTATAAATGTAGATAAGGTAAGGATGCTTACAACGATGATAGGCTCTGGATTAGCTACAGTGGCAGGAGCGATATACACATTAGGATACATCCAAGTATGGACAGAGGGAGCTGGAGCTGGATGGGGATGGATAGCTATAGCCAACGTAATCGTATCCCTATGGAACCCACTACTTACCCCCGTTTTCAGCTTATTATATGGAGGAGTAAATTCGATGGTCTGGATGCTACAACTACCACCATACAATGTAAGTCCCTATTTACTAGGCACAACTCCATATTTAACTACACTAATCACACTCCTAATAATAGTTGCGACTCCCATAAGAAAACATGTTAGACCTCCATCCGCATTAGGGATAAAATTCGAGAGGGAAGAGAGAACAATATAAACAAATAGTTTAATAAAATATCTGCAATAAAGTTTTTACCAAAATTATATCCAATGATTAATTTAAAGGAAAATTTCCGATTAATGGTGGGGGGATATATACGATTCCACCAGTATACGCATACATAGCAAGCGTAGCAATAATAATAACCATATTACTCCTAACCAGAAAAGTTCATCTATCATTAATAACCGGAACATTTCTTTATGGACTATTAACCCTTAACCCCCAAACCCTACTACTAGACATATATATAGGCTCAACAAACATTCACACACTTAGACTATTGACAGCTATAATACAAGCATTATTCATAGCCGGAGTATTGAAAGAAACCGGTGTACTAGACGATATTACGAAAGGACTAATGAGTATCAATGTAAAATTCGCATCCCTAGCAATCCCAGCACTCATAGGCCTAATACCCATGCCGGGAGGAGCCTTAGTATCTGCAATGATGACCTATAACCTATATTTCAACGACCTAAAACTAGAGAGAAATAGAGCCTCATTCCTAAACTATTGGTTCCGACATATATGGGTGCCCACATGGCCACTATACCAAGCAATAATATTAACTGCAGCCCTCCTCCAAACAACAGTATATGACATAATTAAATATACTTATCCAGCAGCCCTCTCCGGTATACTAGTCGGAGTTATATATAGCCTATACATAGAGAAAAATACAGGTTTGGAGGGGCATGTAAACGGAAAGAAACTAGACTTCTTTAAACATACATGGATATTTATCGAGATAGCTGTTCTAGCACTAATATTAAAAATAGATATATCAATAACTCTATTCATAACACTCTTAAGCATAATTCTAGTGTATAAACCTAACAAGAAGGCTTGGAAACAAGGATTAAAAACAGCCCTAGACCCAAAGTTACTCCTCATAATATTCTTGGCAATGATATTCAGGGAATTCATAGTAAGTAGCGGTGCAGCCAACCAAATGTACATGATATTGAGAGGATATAACATTAATGAAAGCCTAGTTGCATTCATAATCCCATTCTCTCTAGGTATAGCGACTGCTGGAGAATTCGTCTTCGCTGCAATAGCATTCCCCATCCTACTACAGATATTGCTGACCCCAAATGGCATCAATCCAATAACACTCCTAATGGGCTTCACTGGCGGATGGATAGGCGTAATGCTATCCCCAGCACACCTATGCATAGTACTCACAGTCGAACATTTCAAAGCAGATATTGTAAGAACATTTAAGCATGTATATCTTGCCGCGGGGGCTACAGTATTCCTTGTAGCATTAGTAGCCATATTATTCTACTGACAATTTATTCAATATACTATATGCATATTTCATATATCGCTCCAACAACATACTTAATTCCATCGATACACCATATACCTCACGTGACAGCCTACTATAGAGATCTATGTAAATATTCAAAACCTTCTTCGCTGCTTCAATCGGGGGAGATATAAGGGACACAGATTTAATGGAATCGATCATCTCCTTAACATCGACTCCATAGATCGGCTCTAAGATCATCTCAACCATAAAGCCCTTTAAATCACGGAGCTCACTTATTCGCCTAGATACTCCCCCAACAAATTCCGACAAATCTTTATTCTCTAATTCTCCCTCCAAACCAACTAACTTTTTAGCAACAGATTGTTCAAACTCCACCAATGAATTGATTAATGAACTCAATGTATATATAGCCATAATGCCCCTCTACCACCATCTCTCAATAACTATCTTTGTATCAGTGAAAAACTCTACTGAAGATATTTGGCCATGAACAACACCGAAGAACGAGTCCTTCATACCTCCGAATGGAAAGAAAGCCATCGGTGCAGCAATACCAACATTTATTCCTACATTTCCAACCTTAACCCCACGTCTAAAAACCCTTGCAGCTTTACCGCTCGACGTGAATATACTGGATGCATTTCCGTATCTAGTGGAATTAACCATATCGATAGCTTCATCTAGATTATCCGCTTTAATAATACTAGCGACGGGGCCGAAAATCTCCTCTTTAGCGATCTTCATATCGATAGAGACATCTTCAAAAACAGTTGGTGCCACAAAATATCCATTCGGATATTCTTTAACCTTTGGATTCCTACCATCGAGAGATAACTTTGCTCCCTCGTCCAAACCAATCTCAATATACTTTAGGACCCTCTCCATAGAACTCCTACTGACCATGGGAGTCATGTCTACATCCTCATCCAATCCATACCCCAGCCTAATCTGTCTTGCCAACTGAATAAATTTGGGGACGATTTTATCATATGCATCGCCAACAGGGACCAATACGGCGTTAGCGAGACACCTCTGACCCGTATTACCATAGAATGATGATATTAGATTTGCAGCCGCCCTATCCATATCAGCATCCGGCATAACAACAGCATAATTCTTTGCACTCGCTTGTAACAGGGACCTCTTCCCCAGTCTACCAGTCAACTCATATATCTTTTTAGCAACCCTAGTAGACCCTACAAAAGCAACCCCTTGAACATCAGGATGCTTAATTAATCTTTCTCCAACCTCTCCCCTTCCATAAACAACATTGACTACTCCAGGTGGAAGCCCAACATCATGGATGAGCTTATTCACCCAATAAAATGGGAGTGGAGTAATTTCACTCGGCTTAACCACTATAGTAGCACCTACAGCCAATGCATATGGCAGAAACCAGAATGGAACCATAACTGGAAAATTGAAGGGACTAATAATGGCAAATACACCAAGAGGTTCCCTAACCATATACTCATCTATAAGGGGTGCAACTTGCTCCATAAATTCCCCCTTGTATAAGGTATACGCTACACCGATGGCAGTCTCAATATTCTCTATAGCCCTCCTGACTTCACCCCTAGCCTCATCGATATGCTTCCCATGATTCTGAACAATAATTCGAGCAATATCTTCCTTATTAGCCTCCAAGACCTCCTTCATCCTAAAAAGATACTGCACCCTATTAGGTACAGGTACATCCCTCCACCGCTCAAACGCATCGACGGCAGCCTCCACAGCCTCATCAACTTCTTCAGGAGTAGCTATGGGCACCCTCGCAATAGCCTTATCCAAAGCCGGATTCATAACATCCATATACTCATCAGTCTCAGATCTCTTGAAATCACCATTAATGTAAAGCATTAAATCACCATAATAATCCCTAACCTCCTTTAGTAAAGCCAATCCCTATCACCTAAAATATTTTCTATAACACATAAAGTATAATGAATAACATCTAAATAAATCAGATATTTTTTGGTTAGTATCTAGATATTTAGATACCTTTATAAATCTTGTTCCTCTACAGACTCATCATTATGGAAGAGAATTCTATTATCCTCCTTAAATATCTCAACAACAGTAATGGTATTAGTCCGTTCTATCTCATCAAGATCAATAAATCTCTCCAAAATATTCTTAACAAACTCCTCCCTATTCCTAGCCCTAGCAATAACAATAAAATCATAATCACCAAGTACATAATAAACAGCCCACACCCCTGGAACACTAGCCAATATTCTCCCAACCTTCTTATGATATCCAGGGCCATATTTCGCTCTAACTAAAGTCACAGTGAAATACTCGTGGCCCAAAACCTTTGGGTTAACCTTCGCATAATAGCCCTCAATAACACCACTATCTTCAAGCTTCCTAATCCTATAGTATATAGTCGATTTCGGGACACCCAACTTCTTAGATATTAAGTCTAATGACTGTCTACAATCTCTTTGAAGTTCATTTAGAATCTTCCTATCTAACTCATCAAGCTTAATCATAATCGCCTCACCACACTGAACAAATTCCAAATATAAATATAAAGAAATTGAATATTATATAAAAATAGGAAAATATCATCAATCCAAAAAAAGATTTTCCAACCCAAGTCCCATAAATATTTAAACCTTATTCAATATCTTACTTAAAACCATTACCGCCAATTGAATGATATCCTGTATATTTGATATATGGGTATTATAGACCAAATAGTCTCCACCACCCTCAACGAAATCCTTTTCCTCTCTACCCCAGGCAACAAATTTCCTATATATCCTATCAACATTCCTCGCCTCAGCATCAGACTTAGTATAATAAATAGAATCCTCACCAAATTTAGGTAATCTAGCCACAATATTTTTATTGGATGAGTAATCAGATCCAGCCCTAAAAAACAGAATAGGCCTATATTTTCGCCTACCACCAGTAAAAGCCTCAACTAAAACGACACGATCTCCATCCAAGTTAATTCCATACGAAACCACGAACTTATAATTATATCCATCACCAAGACATTCGAAATATAAGGCTAAATCCATCCGATCAATATTAGCTCCAGAATCCCTACCTAAGCCAGTAGAGTTATAGGGAATAGATAAACCAGTGAAATATACATTTAATCTAACATATTCATTCTCACCAACCTTCACACCAACCTCTGTAAACGATTTAGAAGACCCCAAATATACATTCTTCAGGATAGGATTATAATCTACATATACATCAATGGTTCCATCATCTTTATAAGATACATTAATTATACCCAATGATATCCCCCGTAAACGTTCAATACTTAATGGATGGATTAATCCATAAAGAGAAATATATATTATAGACGTGGAATAGGGGAAAAATAAATACGTAATCATCCCACTTATAGAAAAAAATACAAAAATAATTGGTTACCAGACACGACGCATACAAACTTAAAAATATATATGTTTTATATTAATCCGAAAACATTTATATTATGTAATATTTAGGCAGACCTAAATTTTTAAAATATGGATTGAGCATGAAACACAAATCGGTGAGCATCGAGGAATATCTAGAGGCAATATACAAACTATCGAGGGGAGATGATTTAGTTAAAACTACGGCTCTAGCTAATTATATGGGAGTAAAGCCATCCAGTATAACCGAGATGCTTAGGAAACTCGCTGATAAGAATTATGTAGAATACATTCCCTATAAAGGTGTTAAACTAACTAAGAAAGGAGAGAGATTAGGGAGTAAAATAACTAGGAAACATAGACTATATGAAGTATTCCTATGGAAGGTACTGGGTAGAAGACCAAATAATATTCACCATGAAGCATGCGAAGTTGAACATGGAGTATCAGATGAAACAGATATATTACTCTGTAAATATTTAGGAAGCCCAGCTAAATGCCCTCATGGTGAAGTAATACCCGCATGTGATATAAATGTATCCTCATGCCAAGCATGTAACGTAGAGTTATCGGGGAGAACCACTCGAAAAGAGAATCTAAGACCACTAATATGGCTAAGTGAAGGTGATAACGCCAAAATAAAATTTATTAGGGGAGAATCTAAAGTATTAAGGAGACTATATGACTTAGGCCTAATCCCAGGGACAAAATTAAAGATTTTAAGAAGAGCCCCACTCAATGGACCGATAGAGATATTGGTTAGGGGATCTAGATTAGCGATAGGATCCGATATAGCGATCAATATATTCGTCTCAAAAGATTGATGTATAAAAATGATGCATAAACATGGGAAAATAAGCAGTTTAAAACTTAAAGGTAAAGAGATCACAATAGCACTGGCTGGAAATGCGAATGTAGGTAAAAGTGTAATATTTAATCAACTAACAGGCTCTAAACAAATAATCGGTAACTGGCCCGGCAAAACAGTTGAACTAGCATACGGTAAACTAAATTATAAGGATAATGAAATCATTCTAGTCGATCTCCCTGGGATATACTCATTAACAACATATACACAAGAGGAGGAGGTAACTAGGAAATTTATAGCTAAAGAAAAACCCGATATCGTTATAAATGTGATCGATGCATCAACCATAGAGAGAAACTTATATTTCACCCTTCAACTAATAGAGATGGACATACCACTAATAATATGCCTAAACCAAATAGATATGGCCGATAAAAAAGGTTTAATAATTAATTTCGATAAGCTAAGCGAATTACTAGGCGTCCCCGTAATACCTACAGTCGCTATAAAAGGCGTCGGACTTAAGGAACTGATAGATACAGCCCTAAAAAATATTAATAGGAAGCCTAGTAAGAAGATTAAATATTCACGAGATATAGAGGATGCTATATCAAAAATAATTGATTATATAGAGGATAATAATATAGTTTCTCCATACTCCCCCAGATTTACCGCCATAAAACTTCTGGAGGGAGACCAAGAATTAATTGAAAAGCTCAATGTCCATCGGGGTCTAATAAACTATGTAGAAAAAATCTCAAATAAGCTTATGAAAAAATATGGGCAACCCACATACGCTATAATAGCGTCGCAGAGATATATGTATATATCAAGCCTATTGAGAAACGTGCTAAATGTCAAAGAACCACACAAAACATTAGCCGAATATCTCGATGTAATTACAACACATAAAATATTTGGATTTTTAACCTCCTTAGGAGTCATCATATCATTGTTATTATGGACATTCTATGTGGGAGACTTCCTATCATCAATAATTGAAAAACTATTTAACTATATATTTATAGCATCACCAAACCTCCAAGGAACACTATTTGAAGTATTTATAAACGGTGCACTAGGCGGCGTGGTCGCTGGAATAATTTTAGTGATTCCATATGTACTTCCATTTTATCTTTTCCTCTCCGCTATGGAAGATTCAGGAATTATGACGCGAATAGCATTTATGCTGGACACTTTGATGCACAAGATTGGTTTACATGGTAAAGCTATAATACCGATTATATTAGGGTATGGATGCGCCGTACCAGGAATATTCTCCACACGGATATTGGAGACTAGGAGGGAGAGGATATTAGCATCACTGGCAATAACAATGGTGCCATGCTCGGCTAGAACAGTAGTCATACTTGGATTGGTAGCAGCTTATCTAGGGGTTGAGTGGGCTCTCCTTATATATGGAATAAACATCGCAATAATACTAATCATAGATTATATAACATCAAGAATGTATCCTGGTGAGACACCTGGACTAATTCTCGAGATCCATGAATTTAGAATCCCCTCACTTAAAGTCATATTTAGGCAGACGATTAATAGGACGATGTCAATAATATACCTAGTATTTCCACTATATATAGTGGGGAGCGGACTAATTCAAGTCTTATATAAAGTAGGGATATTTGGATACATGGATCAAATTTTATCCCCAATAACACATGTTTTAATGGGATTGCCGACATATACAGGTACCCTATTAATATTTGGATTCATCAGGAAAGAGTTAATATTACTACTCTTACCCCAAATTACAGGAACATTCAACTTAACATCAATACTTACTCCACAACAAATATTCAGTATAGCATTAATCTCAACCATATATATTCCCTGCATATCGACAATGGCCACATTAATAAAGGAATTCGGACCTAAAGACACAATGATTATAACTATACTAAATATATCTACAGCTATTTTTATAGGAACCTTGCTACACTTGTTCTATACGCTATTTCCATAAGAATGTATCAGGATTCGATGGGCTATAGTAAGCATTATATTAAGTTATAGGCTAAGTATATTTATAGTATGAATACTCTCAAGTTGATAATATTACTAGGACTAATAACCTTAATATTGATTCCATCTCCTGGATTAAAGGGAAATAAGGTATGGACAATAGGTGAGGGAGGCGACTTCCAAAACGTTATGGATGCGGTATCATCGAATCAAGTTATGAACGGCGATACACTCTACTTCATAAGCAACGTCTCCGATGACTTCTATGGAGGATACATAGACAAATCATTAACAATAGAGGGAAATGGATTTCATTGGAGGGTTAACAGAATAGCAAAGGGGAAACAGTTACAGATAATCGACTCCAATGTCGTTATTAGAAACATATCAATCGAATTTTATGGAGTATATACAAACCATTTATTCAGCCTAGAGGGATCAAACTCAAGCCTCACCCTTGAAGACATATTTATCAATATATCTAGGGGAGGGGGAGTAAACAATATAGTATCAGATATAATTACAGTCTCAAAAGGAGGTAATTACACAGCAATTCTAAAGAATGTATATGTTACACAAGCTAGTTATATAAAATTGACACACATATTAAAAACTTCAACCACTAACACATACATATACATCAAAATAAGAAATGTTACAACAACCATAACTGGGGAGATGATTAATCTCCATGCAGAAAACTCAAAGATAATCTTCATCATCCTAGATGATGGAATATGGTCAAATACAATACTAAACTCATCAATAATTAATACCGACCTAACCCTCAATATTCAAAACATAGAATTTGGAAATGGAAATAATATCGGATTATACATAAACACTACCGGAAATAGCCAATTATCAATCAATTTAGACAACCTGAAGATCCAAAATAACAACAAAAGATTTATCTATATAGAGAAACACGGAGACCCTAATATAATCCTCAACCTAAAAAACCTGCTTGTAAGTAAAACAAATCTCCTAAATTCATCGATCACAATAAACTCGGGACTATTATATGTAAAACTCAGTAACATTACCTTCTATAAATCGCAGGATAAATTAAGCTTAGATGCACAGAACACACAGGTAAGTCTAGACATGGATAACTTAACCTGGATAAGTGAATCACCAATAATTGATCTAAATACAAAATTCTCAAATCTATCCCTATCGATATTTAATATAAAGGTTACTGATGCATCTCATAAAGCCCTAAGCATTAATACGATAAACAGCAGTATACAGGCAAATATAAATGGCTTAACAATGAACGGATTAACCGATAAAATTTTTGAAGCACAAATAACAAACACAACAGCCAATATAGACATAAATAATGCAAGTGTGGATAGAGCCATACAAATCGGATTCACACTAAATCTAAAGAACTCCCCCAGCAATATAACAATAAGCAATTTATATATAACGAATACAGATAGAAGACTTGGTTACATAAACTCCGTGAACAGCAAAGCAAACATAACCCTTAGCCAAATACGGCTGGGGCAGTCGCCATTAGACGGCCTCCTCATATCTGGAGACAACAAAAGTATAATAAATATAGAAGGATCCGACCTAAGAAATGCAAGTGGATGGAGTATATATATTCAAGGAGGGATTGTCAACATCATCAATACAACTGCAAATAAGTTATATGCCACCACCGCGAAAATAACCATACGAAATACTGCATTTAATGAAGCAAACAGCCTCATCTTCCACAGCAATACCACAGTAACCTACATATTAACAGGAGTCATATATAGTAATATAACTAAAACACCAATAAAGAATGTAACAGTAGAGGTATTCGATAAGTATGGGAAGAAAATTGCAGATGGATATACAAATCAATATGGTAGATTCAAAATAATGATGAACTACTACATAAACGATACATACCTACCTCATCCTTTGAAACTACGATTCAAAACTATACACTTAACATGGAACATATCAACAGGCAACTATACAATGGAAAACATTACAGATATAGAGGACATTATTTATGTAGACGTCTATATATATGAGTATACAAGCATTCTACCCGCTAAATTACTCGACCATTTCGTAATAGATGGAAATCAATCAGCCGTTTGGATCACCAAAGATAACAAAACATTTACTGGTCAGATAATCCAAATAGATAAAAAAGTGATATATATCTATTTCAATACCGATAAGGGCTCCATAGCACTGATATATTTAATCGACAATAGAGTAGGTTTGGCATATTATTATTCATCATACCCACCGAGGCAGATAAAACTTAGGTAATGAAGATATGTAGCAAGTCATAGTGATGAAGCAATCTTTTTATCCAATTTTTCATATTCATAGTAATCAATTATTCTATAAACTTCTTCCCTAGTAGCCAGTTTATCAAGTATATGCTTTTGCGTACCAGATCTAAGTAATTCCTCATAAACCATCTCAATCGTCTTTACAGAAGCCCTGAAACTTGTCGCAGGGAAAATAACTATTTTATATCCCCATGACCTAAACTGCTCTACCGTATAATAAGGAGTCTTACCAAATTCAGTCATATTCGCCAATAAGTATCCATCCACTTCCCTAGAGAACCTCTTAAACTCCTCCTCACTATACAAAGCCTCCGGAAAAATAATATCAGCACCAGCATCGAGATAAGCCTTAGCCCGCTCAATAGCTGAATCCAGACCCTCAACTCCCCTAGCATCAGTCCTAGCAATTATAACCAAATCCCTAGCTGCACTCTTGGCAGCCTTTATCTTATTAACCATATCCTCGAGGCCAATCAACCTCTTCCCTTTCAAATGCCCACACTTTTTTGGTAAAACCTGGTCCTCAATATGTATAGCCGCGGCGCCGGCTCCCTCGAAAAGACGGACTGCCCTAATTACATTGAGGGCTTCCCCGAAACCAGTGTCTGCATCAACAATTAGTGGTATAGATATCTTACTAGAAATCTCCCTAGTAAAATAGATAACTTCATCGAGTGTAATAATTCCAAGATCGGGTAAAGCTAGACTACCAGTCAATGCAGCTCCCGATAAATACACTACCTTGGAACCCAATTTCTCTGCTATCAATGCCGAGATCGGATTAAATACCCCCGGAGCCACTAAAATATCCTCCTTCTCCAAGAGCTTCCGCAACTCACTACCGGGTCTATCTAATCCCTTAATGATAGGTATCATGGCCTCAACCCCGCATTGATCGCCTCATTGATTTCCTTGATATCACTTATCTTATCGAGTCTCCAAACCAAGTCCCATACATCTTTATAATTAGATAGTAAATCCTTAGTCAACCTACTATATTTATCATACAACTCATCGACATCCATAGGATTCTTGAAGTGCCCCTTAGGATATATAACTAATTCCTCCTCGATGGATCCATCCTTCATAATTACCCTTACCCTATTTGGAATGCCTTCTGGATAATACTTGTCAAATCCATCCCCCACCATTACCTCCATTCTACCCATCAAATCAAGAACATTCTTCCTCTTAAGCTTCTCCTTAGTATATGAATCTATCCATATATATCCATCTAATAAAGTAGTTGCAACAATATATGGTAAGCTATGGTCAGCCGTCTCCTTTGTCTTGGGCCTCCACTTCTCGGGATCCTTAACAATAATTTGATATGATACTGTAAACGTCTCAACTTCAACCTTATCAACTTCACTCAAATCACTGATTCTATCTCTCAACTTTAAGACAGCGTCAACCGCACTCATACTATGGTATTCTACAGGGTGCCTCTTAATACTAGTCTTTCTAATCATATACTCTTCCTTGGGAAAATCCATGTCTAAGGGACCACTCACCTGAGCAAAAAACCCCCGCTCCCCCTCAAAGACGGGGGATGGGCCGGTCATACCCTCCTTAGCCAATAATGCAGCGAATAAACCATTCCTAGCCGCATTAGCGGCTGCACAACCCTTCCACATACTCAATTCCCCAACCCTCGTCTGACGTAATGAAATATTTGGGGTAGCAGCCAAATTAATTGCCTGAACAGCCTTATCAAAATCTAAACCAAGAACGACTGCGGCACCAGCAGCCGCAGATATGGCGATGTAAGTAACGTGATCCCAGCCACGATCCCTTATGCAAGCGGCATCTGCTAATCTACAAGCAACCTCATATGAAGCTACAACACCCTTAATAAATAATTCACCATCAATACCCGCAAATTCCCCAGCAGCCTGAACAGCTGGAATATTATCACTAGGATGTAGTGCCTCTTTCGATAAATATGTATCATTGAAATCAATATATCTTACCATCACACCATTAAGGAAGGCAGCCAAATCAGGTGAAACTTCCCCAACACCTATAGCCAAAGACCCTTTACCCCCCAAGCTCTCCACAACCCTCCTACTAATCTCGACAGGAGGTGCATTGAACGCACCTAATGCAACACCTATACTATCCACAACCCTCTCCTTAACCAGCCGAATCACATCCTTAGGTAACTTCCTATCCCTAATATCGACAATATATTCGGCAATCTTTTCAGACAATAACATACCGACACCCACCTAAGCAAATAACATAATTTCAATAATAGACGTAAAATTAAACTATTTATACAATATTAAGTATTACCAAGAGAAATGTATATAATATATCCACATGACAAATATGGTGCAGTAACCAATGGTGTTTATCGATAACCAGATCAAAGTAAGAATATTAATTATCGGACTTAACCCAGTATCCTTAAGCATCGGAGAATACCTAAATAGATCCAACTATTACCATGAATTCCTAATTATTGGTGAGAAATACATAGCCTCGAACCCCGAAGAAGAGTATCTCTTAAATACACTACCTATTCTAATAGGTACATCAAGAATAGTCAAAAATAAATTCGAGATAATAAACAGCATAAACAATAACAAAATTACTATTGAACCGAGAATAAAGGTATTCACCCAAGAAAACCCTGGAATAAGAAAGAATCCAAATAGGTTGAACACCCATTTAATCGATAAAGAGGAATCCATAATGATATCACCTAACATACTACTCAAAATCGACGATAATATGATATTAAGAAAGACTGGACTCATTATGGGTAACTTACTGGTCAGACACCTCCAGGGAGAAGAACCACATCAAATAGAGATCGAATCTAACATACCATTAATACCTAAGAAAATTGCGGTGAAAACGTTTGGAGCCCTATGGTACTTGAATATACAAGGATTCAGTAAACTAAAAATTGGAGACCAATACTACTTCAAGTTAGATAATGGAGTAGGGATTATAACCTATAGAAATTTAGTATTTAAAGAATCTATAGATAGAGTAAAGGCAATAGCATTAAAAAATAATGATTAATAAGAGAAATATCTATGCAGCTCAACAGGAGTAGGGTATTGATTAAGCTCTAGAAACTCTCTCCTCTTAATCTCCATAAAAGTATCTAGGACCTCAGAGTTAAAGACTGGCCGTAAATAATCATTGTCGGAACCCAGTTCCTCAACCGCTTCATATAAATCTCTAGGGAGGCTCCTGATATTATACTTCCTCAACTCAGAATCACTTAAATGGTAAATATCTTTATCGACGGGGTCCCCAGGCTCGATCTTCTTTTTAACTCCATCGAGACCAGCCATGATTATTGCAGGTATTGCTAGATATGGATTAGCCAAAGGATCAGGAGGCCTATACTCTATCCTCTTCTCCCAAGGCCTCCCTCTACGATACACTGGAACCCTAACCGCACTACTTCTATTCCCCCTCGACCAAGCAAGAAATATAGGTGCCTCATAACCAGGAACGAGTCTCTTATAGCTATTCACAGTTGGAGAAACTATGGCTGAAAGACTTCTACCATGTTCTAATAAGCCGCCTATAAAATATCTAGCAAATTGACTAAGCTCGGCATATTCATCGTCTGGATCATAGAATAGATTATCATTATCCCTCCAAATACTTATATGTGTATGGAGACCCGAGCCATTATCACCAAATATCGGCTTAGGCATAAACGTTGCTAATAACCCATAATCCTGAGCTACCTTCCTAGCGACATACTTAAGAGTCATATAATTATCAGCCGTCCTCAGTGGATCACTATGCTTAATATCAATCTCCATCTGAGCCACAACCCCCACCTCATGATGGTGGGCAGTCGAATCAACACCAAAACTCTTTTTTAGTAGAGAAGCCACTTTATACCTATATTCATATATAGAATCTGTATGTAGGGAAGTGTAATAACCATCCTTAAAGGAAGTCGGGTATCCATCCTGATTCCAAGGTGCCTCAGGCGAATCAATCATGTAGGACATCTTAAAATATGGCTGAGAAACATCGACCTTAACATCCTTAAGGACATAATACTCAGCCTCTAATCCCGAGTAAGCCTTGAAACCCTTATTAGATAAATATTCAACCAATTTCTTAGCTACTTGACGCGGATCAACCTCCAACGGACCGAGTCCCAGCGACTTATAAACATAATTATACACCCGCCCCACTACGTCTCCATCCACCCTCCAAGGTAATATAACGAAGGTATCCTCATCAGGCAGTAAATTTAAGTCACTAAATTCTATACGCCCGAACCCCGTCACACTGCTTCCATCAAGCTTTGGAATACCGCCTTTTATCGAGTCTTCATCAATGGTGTCGGCCGGAACCATCGTCATCTTCAACCTTCCATATAAATCAGTAAAGTGAAGCTCAACCCAATCCACATTAAATTCACGTATCTTATCTAACATGGAGGCCATAGCTATTCACCAAATGACTAGAAAAAACATAAAAAATTACTTAAGTAGCTAAAACTTATATATTTATACTTGACAAATGTTTAATATTTAAGCCTATCAAAACAATATTCTGAACAAATGGTGGATATAGATGGTGGCAAAACATACGTTTGTCGATTATAGAGATATACAGATACTCTCAATATTGATTAACAACTCAAGGGTCTCGGCTAGGGAAATAGCTAGAAGACTGGGGTTATCCGCTGGTACCGTGCAAGCTAGGATAAAGAGATTGGAGGAACTCGGCATAATAGAGGGATATACAATAAAGTTAAACCTAGAAAAGCTAGGATATATATTTCCAGTATTGATCGATATCAAAGTATCAAAAGGTAAAATTAGGCAAGTTGAACATGAATTAAGTAAATATGATAATGTTTACGCTGTCTATGACATTACTGGAGATTATGATATTACAATATTTGCTTTATTCAAGAGCCGATGGGAGTTAGATGATTTTATAAAAGAAATAAATGAACATAGATATATTGAACGCACACACACAAGACTAATACTCAATGTTATAACACAGGCTAAAGTTAAGGGCTTCCTAAAGAGGCCTGAGGAAACTATCTAGTCAACCTTTTAACCCCTTTTATTGGAGGGAGATAGACGTAACCATCCTCAACATAATCCGTTAACTTCGATACATCAACATAAACATCAATCACTTTATCCTGCCTAGGTGAACCTCTATATTCAAGTGGATGATATAATGGTTCAACCTCACTGAATTTATCCTCGAAACTATCTAATTTATCGAATAAATCAAGGATCTTCTTCACATCCTCCAAAAAAGATTGGGGGTCACCACCAACTAAACTTATCTCCATCATTCTACGAATATCAGTAGTCAAATCCATCAATCAACACCCCTCGGAGACAGATAAGGATCATATATTTTTCCCTCCATCAAATAACCTAAAAAGATTAAATCAGGTTCTGAAAAGTAATTACCAATTAATTGAATACCAGTAGGTAAACCATCCACCAAGCCAATAGGTATAGTTAATGCAGGGTTACCAGTTAAATTAGGTACAACTGTAAAAATATCAATGATGTAGCCATCTGGTCCAATAGCCTCACCCAATCTAGGAGGTAATCTAGGAGACACAGGTAAAACCAGAAAATCATACAAACCCAACAATTTATTCAATCTCTCCTTTACCCACCTCCTCCCCTTTAAAGCCCTAATATAGTACTTCCCCTCATACCCCTTACTAGAAGCATAAGTACCCATTATAATTCTACGCTTCACCTCATCACCGAAACCAATGCTACGTGTCTTTCGCACCGATTCCCAATAACTACCGGCATCAACACGATACCCATAATTTTCTCCACTATATCTCGCCAAGTTACTGCTAGCCTCAACCATAGCGATTATGTAGTAAATTGAGAGTGATGGCTCAACGAAATCCATATCCACATCAAAAACCTTAACACCAAGGCCCTCCATCTTATCGATTGCATCGAACACCTTCTTCTGAACGGGTTCCTCACACAGAGTAATCAATTGATTCGAGTACGCCATTTTTAAACCATCAACACTGTACTTGCCTTCAAATACCATTTTCAAGTTCTTCCTCACAACATCTCTCACATTTCCAGAATACATCGTCATATCCCTTGGATCATATTCCATAAGATAGTATAATAGATATGCCATATCCAAAGAGAATCTAGTGAATAAGCCTATCTGCTCCAGACTATCGGCATATGATATTAATCCATATCTACTCAGGGTTCCATAAGTAGGTTTCAAACCCAATATATGTGTGTATGCAGCGGGCAACCTAACACTACCACCAGTATCACTCCCTAATGATGCAAAACCATCCCAGGCAACAGCCACCGCACTACCACTACTACTCCCACCTGGGACTCTATCCCTATCCCATGGATTCAACGTCGGCCCAAAATAACTAGTCTCACCAGAATTACCCATAGCAAACTCATCCATATTAGTCTTGCCAACCACAACACCACCCAATCTCTTCAACAAATTAATGACATGTGCATCATATGGTGAGACATAATTCTCCAACATTCTACTTCCACAGGTATTGGGGAGCCCAGCGACAGCAATATTATCTTTGACAGGTATTAAAAAGCCAGTTAAAGGACCTTCCTTCCCCTCAACCTCATCTATAATAGACTCGAATTCCCTCAAGTGAATAAATGCATTAAATTTATCTTTAGTCTCCCGGAGGAGGTTATACTGCCTCTCGACAAGATCCTTTCTAGCCTCAACATCTAATGAAGACAGTGGTCCCTTCAACCTAAAATCACCTAAGGTTCACTATATTTAGGTGTTCTAGGGGAGAAAACCCCCTCTAAAACGGTATTAAGCTGTAATAAAGCCATTAATAATCTATCAAGACCTAAACCGAAGCCTCCATGGGGAGGCATACCATATCTAAACATATTTATATACCATTCGTAAGCCTCCGGGAACAACCCCTTCCTCCTCATATTCTCCATCAATAAATTAGGATCATTAATCCTCTCACCACCACTAGCTAGCTCCAATGGATAACCTCTCTCCAATGGCCACATGAAATCAAAACTATTAGTCAATCTATTATCATCCTCATTAACCTTATAGTAAAAAGCCCTAATGTCCCTAGGCCAATATGTAATGAAATATGGTTTATCACCAAAAACGTCTAATAACTTAAGCTCCGACGCTCCGAGATCCTCACCAAAAACTATGTTAACACCTTTACTTCGAAGGAGATCCAATGCATCTAAATAGGTTATCCTGGGAAAAGGCTTAAATAACCTAGGTAGATCCCTCCCAAGGATATCCAACTCCTCCCTCGCCTCATCTCTTAAATAATCAACGCAATATATGCATAAATCCTCGACGAGAGACAATAAATCATCTAGAGTATATAGTGATGCCTCGACATCAATCGACCAAAACTCAGCTAGATGCCTAGGAGTATCAAATTTCTGCGCCCTATAATAACTATCTATCTCATACACTTTCCTAAACATGTTGAGAGCCATCTGCTTATAGAGTTGTGGACTCTGAGCTAAGAAAGCCTCCCTACCATAGAAGAGCAATGGAAATAACTCGGCTCCCCCCTCGGTGGCAGTCGTGATAATTTTTGGTGTATTTATCTCGGTAAAACCCCTCTCTTTAAAGAAATCTCTAATAGCCACTAATAATTTTGCTCTGAAACTAAAAATACTTCGATTTCTCATACTCCTAATATCCAAGTAACGATATCTTATCCTCGTCTCTATACCTGATCTAGCCAAATCCAATAGAGTGAGTGGAGGCGGCTCATAACCACCCACATGTTTAACCCAGGACAATCTAAGCTCGGCGCCTCCCGGAGCCCTCTTATCTCTCCTTACTACACCGCCCACTATGAGGAAAGACTCTCGATGAAGACGCCTCAGCATGTCGAAGAAATCATCGCCACGTTCACTGATACACTGAATCCTTCCACTCCAATCCCTCAATATAATGAATAATTTCCCACCGACATGCATCTTACTCTCGAGCCAACCAGAAATAATAAGTTCCTCACCAACCTTCTCAAAAACATCCTTAATATTGACAACCTTGTCCGCCAAACTCTCCTTATACTCTACAGGCCGAAGATAAGTCCTATCAACCTCAACACTAGGCTTCCTGCCACTCGATAAAAGCGGCTCCATCAACTCCATAACCCTATTACTAACCAATTTCGGATCCACAGCAAAACCATCTTCCCTTAACCTATTAATAACCAAGCCAGAAACATAATCCCTAATCCTGGGATTACCACCGGATACATCTATCTCCGCAAGAACATCCTTGATATACTTATCCAATACTCCAGGCTCGACCTTCTTCAAACCCTCCCTAGCCTCATACCTACGGAGCAGCCTCTTCCTAGCCTCCCCCTCACTAAGGATACCCTCAATCACCATCTGAATAATGCTCCGTAATATATTCGCCAACTCATCCAATCTAACCAAGTTCCTCTTCAACAAATACTTACCCTCATTGACCAATAATTTAGCCAGAAACCTATTTACACTAACTTTACTAGGCTCTAGAGAAAGCATTCTAAAGAGAGCCAATAAATCCCGATCCCTACCAATAACATTAGCATACTCAGGCTTAATCAAATACGTATCGGTCAATTCGCGAACAACTTCATCGACTAGTTTAGGCATACCACTTAACGCCTCATCAACCAATGTTCTCAAATCTATTGGTGGAATATTTGGGTCAGGAAAGTATCTATACTCCTCCTCATATTCCTTCTCCCTAATTGAGACCGTCACTCTACGCCTCTCATCCCAATGACGAGTCTCCCTCTCCACCTCAACACCCTCATCCAGATATCTCCGCATCCGCATAATCTCAAATGAAAGAGCCTTCTCGACATCCCTAGCAGATCCTACATTCTTAATCTCTACCCTAGAACCCTCACCCAAGGATACATTAGCATCGGTTTTGAGACCATAATCAATAGATGGATCGAGAACTCCGACCGCCTCCAACATATATCTCAACTTATCCAAAAATGCACGGGCCTCCTCAGGCGAACCTATATCTGGCTCAGTAACGATCTCAATAAGTGGGGCCCCAGATCTATTATAGTCCACTAAGACCCTATTAGATTCACCTAACCCCGATGGATGCACCAATCTCGCGGGATCTTCTTCTACATGAATCCTCTTAATCCGAATCCGCTTACCATCATCCAAATCTAAATACCCATCGACACCTATAGGTAAGAATCCACCACCCAAAAACTGTGTTATCTGGTAACCCTTTGGAAGATCGGGATAAAAATAATGCTTCCTATAAAACTGGATGGAGTCACTAACGCTACAATGCAAAGCCTTTGCAGCTCTAATTGCCTTAATAAGCACATCTTTATTAGGCCTAGGTAAAGCACCAGGTAGACCTAAACATATAGGGCATACATATTCATTAGGCTTATTAGGCTTGTGACGATATGGATTCCTACATCCACAGAATAATTTCGATTCTACCGTATTAACAGGTACATGAACCTCAAGACCAATCCTAACCCTATATTCAATAATCTACCACCCCACTCAGGGAGTCCAGTACTCCTCTTCAAATCCCTCCTCCAAACCAACCTTCCTAGCTAAAACAAATAGTAAATCACTCAATCTATTTAAATATGCAATTACATCCCCATGCCCCTCCACACCTTGAGACTTAAAGAATGTAACAACCCTCCTCTCCGCCCTCCTACAAATAGCTCTAGCGAAATGCAGCAGAGAAGATAACTCACTACCACCAACCACAATAAACTTATCGAGGGGAGGTATATTTGCCTCAACCTCATCAATATATAACTCCAACCTAGCCACATCATTTCTACTAATATCCTCACACTTCCTCCCAATAATAGGGCTATAAGTACAAGCCAACTCAGCCGACATCCTATGAAGATCCACCTGCACCTCCTTAATAATATTTATTAAATAATCCTCATCAGTCAAAGACCTAATATAACCCAATAGAGACGCCAACTCATCAATAGTTCCCAAAGCCTCAATAAGCGGATGATCCTTAGGAAGCCTAACACCCCCAATTACACTCGTATTCCCCTTATCCCCCAACCTCGTATATATAGGCATATAGACACCCCCAACCAGAAAGACATGGACAATATAATATATTTAACAATTCAAATACTAAATTTTTTATCACCTAATTAAGGCGTACAAAGATGAAGAGAAGCCCATTAATCATAGGGATAATACTATTGGTCGTAGGCATATTACTAGGTTATCAGAGGCTACTAAATATATTTGCAGGAAGAACAGGAATCCCTATCCTTAATCAATTCACAAACCTCCACTCAAGTATGCTAATAATAGGATTCATAACTATAGTGATAATTTATGAGAGAGTCGCTGGACTTCAAATCATGTCGAGTCAAGAGGGATTAACTAGGGCAAAGCAAGCACTATACTCGACAATAATTGGGTATATCCTATATATATTAGGAAGTGTCTTACGTAACAGCAGCCTACTCTATATTTCGAGTGGCATCCTATTCATAGGAGGCCTACTATTCATAACATATCTAACCATAATAGGCAAAAATATAGATAGAAATAGCTATTACCTTTCACTCACATCCCTAATAGCATACCTATCCATAATATACTTCTTAACAACAAAGATAAAGAACTATACCGCTTACAGCCTACTACTCCTATCCTATCCTCTAATATTCATACTTGCAGAAAGAATAGAACTATCTAAATTCATCCCCCACCCAAGAAAAGATATTCTAAACATTACACCAATCCTATCAATAATGGTAATAATAACATTAATCCCCCTAAACACAATAGCATACACTAAAGCCGTATCAATATCAGCTTTATTCATATTAATAACAACCCTATTAATGTACTACTTTGAAAACATAAACATTAAACGCCTCCTCAAAACCAATAAGCCATTAATGAAATACCAAGCAATACACCTAGCAACAGCATATATAACAAGTATATTTGGAGCAACAGCCTACATAATATTCACAACAATATATACCCAACTACCAATTCTAGACATTGCCATACACTTAATAGCCCTAGGATTCATAGGTAACATGCTGCTAGGCCATGGACCAGCAGTACTAACGACAATAGAAGGAAAAACCATAGACGAAGCCAGAGTCAACATATACCCATACATACTACTAAACACATCAATATTCATAAGAGCAATAGCGGACATAGCTAAATTAATAAACAATCCAATCTATAAACAGCTCTATGAATTATCAGGCCTCCTCATAATAATCTTGATACCAGTATTTATAATCATGGTTAGAAGGGCCTCCAAATAGTTTCACAAAGGGGTGTGTGTCTAAACACAGATATAAAACATACATATAAATTATATAACAAACATCAATACACCAAATATGAATAAATAAGGGCTATACCGCCAAGTATATTGGATAAACATACCAATCCATTATTTTCACATAATGGTGATATATATGGGGAGAAGCACACCCAGCTATACCAAGCTTCTAGAGGAGGTTTTAAGAGAGGTTAGTGAATTGGGGGAGGTTATAGGCGAAGATGATAAAAGGATATTAGATAAACTAATTAAACGAGCTAGGGAGATGCAAGGACCAATATACCTAACTTCATTACCAGATATACGTTTCCTAGTAATACTCACAGGATTGATAGATGTTTACAAGAGGCTGGAGAGGCTGGAGAAATGGATATCAAAGGATGGATACTTAAAATAGATATAGATACAAGGCTAAACAGGGCATTAATAGTAATTAAAGATATAAATCATAGATATAGGGAAATACCAATATACTATACTCCAAAAGCATATATTCATGGAGATGATGAGGAGGCTATACGATTAATCAAGGGATTCAAAGACGATATATTAGATGTATATAAAGAGAATTGGAGACTCCCTCCATGGTATAATAAGGATAGAAATATATATGTAATAAGATTCTCTGGAATAAGTGAATACTATAAATTCGTTAGATATCTAAGAAACAGTTATTATACACATATCAAACTATATAATACAATACCAGCAATCCCCCAAAAAATATTATTGGATATAGGTGTTCCACCAAGCCTATTAGCAAATATACATATAGATGGTGGATTTATAGATGCATATGAATATGAGGATAGAGAATCAATAAACTATATACCCCCACCCTTCAAGAGGATATTAATAAGGGGATTCAACTGGTACGGAGAAAACAGTAATCCATGGAGGAAGGAACCCGAGAAATATATTATATATGTAAATGGCAACCAAGATAAATTGGAAGTCAGGAACATAGATACTTTGATTGAATATATAAACTACTATGACCCAGATGTAATCGAGTATACAAATCCAATACTCCATAAATGGCTAGTCAAGAAGGATGGAGTAAAAGAGGTACTACACAAACGTAGGAGAGTATATATAAACTATGGATCAACAGTATTAGAACCAAGTGAATACCATGGATTAATCGAATTAAGTCGTCTCTCCTACACCGACCTAGGCAGGGTATCCAAATACAGTATAGGAAAAATATTGACTACTATAGAGGCGGTAGAGGCACTTAAAAGACATATGGCTATACCTGAGTATAGGGTTGATATAGAGAAGCCTAAGAAACTAACTAATTTATATAAGATCGATAGAGGCGGACTATATTACATACCCACACCAGGCCTCTACTGGAATATAGCCCAATGCGACTTCACAAGCCTATACCCAAACATAATAGTAAAGTATAACATCAGTAATGAAACGGTTAATAGAGAAGGGTGTAAAGAATATATAGTCACACCGATAGGGATCCATAAAATATGTATGGATGTTGAAGGCATAGTCCCAATGGTTCTAAATAAACTTATAAGGAGAAGAGTGGTCTTGAAAGACCTGGCTAAAGAAACTCGTGATCCAATATATTATGCTAGACAGAATGCCATAAAATGGATACTAGTAGCATGCTTTGGATACCTTGGATATAGAAACGCTAGATTCGGAAAAATAGAAGCATACGAATCGGTTACAGCCTATGCCAGATATATCCTCAATAAAACAATAAATATAGCCAAGAAACACGGCTATAAAGTAATACATGCAATAGTAGATAGTATATGGGTCTATAAAGAAGGAGGCACAAGAGAAGATTATATTAAACTCTGTAGAGAAATATCTAGGGAAATAGGTATAAGAATGGAACTGGATATACATTATAAATGGCTATATCTACCAAAAAATATGAGTAGACCGCCTATAGCCCAATCAAACAGATATTATGGTGTAGGATATAATGGAGAGATAAAAGTCAAGGGCATTGAACTAGTTAGGAGGGATACACCACCAATAATAAAAAGATTCCAGAAAGAAGCTATAGACATACTTTCAAAGGCTACAGATATAGAAGATATGAGAACCCTATTAAAGAAAGTATTAAGCCTCCACTCTAATTACATATCCATCATAGCAAATGGAGAAGCCCCCATCAAAGACCTATTAATAACAAAGAGAATAACTAGAAGATGGTATGAATATAGAGGTAATAACCTATTTATAGACGCTGTAAAACGATTTAAGTTAAGGGAAGGAGAAGTAGTAAAATTTATAGTGGATAGTAAGAGGGAGGCCATCCCAATAGAATACTGGAGTGAAGATATGGGATACAGTAAGAATTACTATATAAATAGGTTGAACAAGAGCATCGATACGCTACCAATAGAGTATGCCGAAAATAGATTAATCAGTCTGGAGAATTTCATAGGTATAAGCTAATGCATAAACACCCTATCCCAAAGAATCCTCTTAAACTTATCACCATCTATCCAATAAGCAACCTTAACTAAACTCCCTTGCCTAAGCTCACTCGGTAACCAATTCCTCCTATCTACGATCATAGCTCCATAAGCCTCCACGCCAGAAACCTCTATAGATACATACAGATCCCTAAACTTTAACAGAGAATTATCTACCAAATATGCTACTGGAACAGCGTCGTGAAAAGCAACAGCGCCCTCCTTCTCAATAATCCTCCTAACCATATGTGGAATATACCTACCAAATTCTCCACCCTTTTTACCAATCGACCTCACCTCATGCTCATTAAACATGGCCGATGGATTCATGGTTACATCGAGACCAATGCTGAAAATATCTAGATCACTCTCGAAAACTACTTTAGCAGCATGGGGATCGCTATAAATGTTAAATTCATTAACTGGACCAACATTTCCATAACCATAGTCAGTCAATCCATACGCGCCACCCATATGAATCAATCTCCCTACGTGTCTAGGGAACTCCCTATCCACTAAAATGGCTAAAGCAATATTTGTCAAAGGGCCGGTGGAGACTATAGTTAAATCTTCATACTCCCTAGCAGCATGCATGAGGAAGGGAACTGCAGATCCCTTAGGTGATATATCAACATAGGGGATCGAGACACCACCCAATCCATCTTCACCATGGATATCCTCAGCATAACCAGCGAAACTAAGTATTGGTCTATATGAACCTACATAAACAGGTACATCAATCCTATTAGCGAGAGACAATACACGGAAAACGTTCTTAGTCGCGATATCAACAGGTACATTACCATATGTTGTAGTTATCCCAACTATATTCAGCTCCTCACTATTCAAAGCCAACATAAGTGCAACCGCGTCATCGACTCCAGGATCCATATCCAAGACCACGTCCATCCCAATCCCACCACTCAACAACTAATTTAAATAATATAATATCAATCTCAATTATCTAAAGGGAGAAAATTGTATGGTGAAATATATGAGTGAAGAGATTGAGAAGATAGACCTCGGATGGACTGGGGAGAGGGTTAGTAGAATAGGATTGGGACTATGGCAAATAAGTGAGACATGGGGAGTAACCAATTATGAAGATGCAAAGAAAATTATTGAGACGGCCTATGAGAATGGAGTAAACTTCTTCGACACGGCAATGGTATATGGGGACGGATTGAGTGAAGAATATTTAGGTAAGGCATTAAAAGAACTTGGAATAAGAGATGAGGTTTTTATAGCGACGAAAATACCTGGGCAATACTTGTCACGCGATGACGTATTGAGGGCCACCCAATTAAGTCTAAAGAGACTCCAGACTGATGTCATTGATCTAATGCAGGTTCATTGGCCTCCACTATGGCACAACTTCCCTACATGCGAATATATGGAGGCGCTTGAACAGTTATTAAACATGGGATTAATTAGGTACATCGGGTTAAGCGACTTCCCAGTAGAGTTAATAGAATCGGCGAGAGCATGCCTATCAACCACCGACATAGTATCCATACAGGTTAGGTATAACCTAGTTGAGAGAGACGCTGAAAAAGAAATCATTCCATATGCCTTAAGGGAGGACTTAATAGTTATTCCATGGAGCCCATTGGCTAAGGGGGCATTAACCGGCAAATATACACCGGATAATCTCCCACAATTCCAAGATGTAAGAAGCAGGGAACCAATCTTTCACCCCGACAACTTTAAGAAAATATATAAATTAGTTGAATTACTAAATGAAATCGCCAGTAAATATGGGAAGACACCGGCACAAGTAGCACTCAACTGGATTGTAACAGCATACCCAAATACGCTACCCATACCAGGTGCAAAAAATCCCCAGCAAGTACTAGATAATATTGGATGTGTAGGGTGGCGCTTGGAATTCGATGATTGGCTAAAGATAGATCAACTAAGCAAAGATATTAGGATTAATAGAGTAGTATAAAATATGAAGAATATCGTTGAGGTATTTGGAAAAAAGCCGAGAATTGGGAAAAAGGTATTTATTGATCCCATGGCCCGCATTATGGGCGAGGTAATAATTGGTGATGAATCAGCTATATTATTCGGATCCATTTTAAGAGGGGATGAGGCTAGAATAGAGTTAGGTAATAGGGTAGCAGTCTTAGAGAACTGTTTAATTGAGGCCCCGGAAAATAGCCCAGTAAAAATAGGCTCAGGATCCTTAATAAGCCATGGAGCGATAATACACGGAGCAGTTATTGGATCAAATGTATTAATTGGGATTGGAGCCATAGTTCTAGATAATGCAATAATAAATGATAATTCGATAGTCGCCGCTGGAAGCGTCGTACCCCCAAAGAAAGAATATCCAGCCAACTCACTCATCATGGGAATACCAGCCCATAAAGCCAGGGAATTAACTAAGGATGAATTACATACAATAATTTCCGAGAGGGAGAAAGTATTATTTAAAAGTAAAGAGTATGCAAAGAAACTGAGTCTAGATAATTATTAAATTCTTAATCCCTTCAACAAACTTTTTTTAACCCTGTCTTTATCAAAATATATAAATATATAGTGTTTCTTTCCACTCAAATCAACTACATCGGTAAGCGAGGGTCTGATACCTGGCACCGGATAGTCATGAGCAATCAAAATTCCCCCAGAGCTCAGTAGCTTGTTTATATTTGGCCTGAGATTAAATAAAGCATTCCTAGTCAGATATGTATATACAACATCGTAATCAGACAGATTCACGTTATACATATTTCCGAGCTTAATTTGAGCTATATCCTTAAACCTACTTAATCTTCTCCTAGAAAGACTGACTAGGTTAGGATTTATCTCTACACCAAATGCCTTGATATCACTATATTTATCGAGAAAACTCTCGAGAATCCTTCCATCGCCAGAACCCAAGTCCAATATCTTTACTCCCGGGGAAGGTTCATAAACCCTTAATAAACGCTTTACAAATTCTTTATCCGAGGGTAAGTATACCACCCTCCCACGCATACCAAATCCATTGAGAAATCATATTGACAATTTAAATTTTTACATAATATATTGACATTAAACTTATTATTTAATCAACCTCCGTAATACCATGGAGTATCCCATATAACAATTGGTTTACCACCCTCTTTAAACACCTCACCATCCACAAATTTTACAATAAATATATCGTGATCACCACCCTCATACACATCGACCAACTCAACATCAAAGTATCCCAAGGAATCCATCAATATTAATCCACCGCTGCTAGCTGAATATTTAAAACGGTATCCATTAGCCTTATCTCCCTCTATAACAACTTTTCCGAAAAATGCTTTGACCATATCTAAATCACCTTCGGGAACAACATTAATAGTCATGAACCTTTTCTCCCTAAACAATCTATTTATAGCTGTGCCTTTCTTCAAAGCAACTACCAAAAGGGGAGGTTCGAAGGATGCTTGAGTTATCCAATTCAACACAGCAACCACAACTTCACCGTCACCAATACTTCCAATAAATAATCCATACGTAATCATTCTAAGAGGTGGTCTAGTCATTTCCATCACCACTCAGTCAATATATGCAACAAACTATGATAATAATAGAGAAAATTGGGAAAACCCTATAAAAAACAGACTATTCACCAGTAAGCTTTAATATACATTAAGATATTGAAAATATATATTTCTTATTCAAATAACCTCCAAAGCGAAGTCTTTATTGGTGAAAATATGTTTATTGATAGAGTGGAACTAGAACCAGATGAACTCCCAAAATATTGGTATAACATATTACCAGACTTACCTGAACCTTTACCTAAACCAATGGATCCAACTGGGGGAGATAAAATTAGGTTTTTGGAGGAGGTCAGTATTCCAGAATGTTGGCGCCAGGAATATACAGATGAGAGATTTGTAAAAATTCCAGATGAGTTGAGGGAATTATATATCCATGCCGGTAGGCCAAGGCCCCTATATAGAGCGGTTAGGCTCGAGAAGGCGCTAAAGTTAAAGAAAGTAAAAATCTTCTACAAAAGGGAGGACTTATCCCCAACGGGCTCGCATAAAGTAAACACAGCCCTCGCCCAAGCATATTATGCTAAAAAAGCGGGTATAGAAACCCTAGTAACCGAAACTGGAGCTGGACAGTGGGGAACCGCTTTATCATATGCAGCTAAACTAAACGACTTAAATGCAGTAGTTTTTTGGGTTAGGTCAGTATATACCTGGAAGAGAGATAGAAGAACATTTATGCGTTTATATGGAGCGAAAGTCTATGCATCTCCAAGCAAAATTACTGAAGCGGGAAGAGAAGGACTAAAGAGAGGTGAGAAAGAGGGGTCCTTAGGCCTAGCCATATCAGAAGGACTAGAATATGCGTCCAAGAAAAGAAATACAGCATATGCATTAGGATCAGTCTTAAACCACGTCCTGCTACACCAAACTATAATCGGTCTCGAGGCTAAAGAACAATTTAATAAATTAGATATGTATCCAGATATAATCGTGGCTTGCCTAGGAGGGGGAAGTAACTTTGGAGGAATATCACTACCTTTCATGATGGATGTGTTAAATAAAAAGAAGAAGATAAGATTTGTGGCTGCCCAATCAGAAGCAGCCCCCAATCTCATCAAAGGTACATATAGATATGATTATGGTGATGTAGCCGAATACACTCCAAAATTAAAGATGTATACACTTGGCCACAAAACCAGAATGCCTCCAATCATGGCCGATGGATTAAGATATCATGCAGCAGCCCCAATAATAAGCCTACTACGCCACCACGGATATATAGATGCATTAGCATATCCAACTGATGAAAAATCGATATTTCAAGCTGCAAAATTATTCACTGAAACAGAGGGATGGATACCTGCCCCTGAATCAAGTTATGCAATCAGGGCCACTATAGACATAGCAAAAGAACTCGATAAGAAAGGTGAAGAGAAAATAATTTTGATGAATATTAGTGGCCATGGATTCTTGGATTTATACGCATATAGGAAAAAACTATTCGCAAAATAACTGCAGGATATCTAAAAATGGGATAATAATATATGTTTAATGGTGATAGATTGAGTGATGAATATATAGCCAAACTATTGAGAAGCATACGCTCAATCGATGAAACAAGAATAATGCAGTTTCTCGAGGAATATAAAGCATATTTAATTGATATGAAGAAATATTTTGACCAAAGAGGGAAATTAATATACCTATTTGATGGAGATGGATTAATAATTGGCGACATACATGGAGATATTGCCACCATATCAATTCTTTTGGAGAAGGCCGACATTAAGAATCACCTAACAAATAATGGCAAAGTTATATTCCTTGGAGACTACATCGATAGAGGACCGTACCAAATTGAAACAATTTTGTTCTTAATGACATTACAATTATCCCATAAAAATCAAATAATACTCTTAAGAGGTAACCATGAACCCCCAAGATGGTTAATACCCTATCCCCATGATTTTCCCATATATCTAAGAAGCAGATATCCAAATAGATGGCGTAAAATATATGAACTATTCCTAGAAATATTTGACAACTTACCAATAGCATGCATATCTAAATCAAGATTACTAATGTTACATGGAGGAATATCAGTCAAGAAAACCTCTATTCAAGATTACCAATATCCAGATAAAGAGACATTAACAGAAATCTTGTGGAACGACCCCATGAATGAAGAAGGATACATCCCAAGCTATAGAGGTGTAGGATATCTATTCGGACCGGATATAACACATAAATTCCTCGATAAGAATGAATTATCAATCATAATTAGAGGGCATGAGCCTGTTAATGGTTATCAATATAGGCATAACGGCAAAATAATAACCTTATTTTCCAGACTAGGGCCGCCATATATGAACAATAGAGCCTCGATAATAAAAATACCATTAGATGAGCCATACCGAAAAGGAGTTGAGGAGATAATTATGGTTACTGATGAAGAGGTTAAAAACGTCTTGAATTAAATAGATTTTCCCAGTTTCTTACGTGAAGTCTCTCTAAAAACATCATAAGCGCTAGTAGTATAAAGAACTAGCAATATCTTTTTTATACTCGTCTCCGGATTCTCATCAATAAATAATTTTATCCCATCTATGATGGCATTCGAGGCCAATGATAAAGGCACCCTATATATTCCAGTTGATATAGCAGGGAAGGCTATGCTCTCGAATCCCATTGAATCAGCCAACCTCAAACTATTATAAACAGCCTTAATTAATTTCTCCCTTTCATTTCCCTCACCATACATAGGCCCAACTGTATGAATTACCTTCTTAGCCTTAAGTTTACCCGCAGTGGTCGCAACAGCCTCACCCACCTCAAGCGGACCCATCTCCGCAACAATCTTATTACTCTCCTTTTGTATTATATAACCTCCCTTTTTAACAATAGCTGCAGCAACTCCACCTCCATGCTTTAAGAATCTATTGGCAGCATTAACAATCGCATCGGCCTCAACATCAGTAATATCTCCCTTCAATACAATGATTTGTCTACCACGGTAGGAAAATACATCCATACAAATAAATTCAACTAGATACTCTAATTAATATTAAAGACAATCTCAAACCATATGGTGATCATGTTGGATATTGGAGACATAATAGTAGAATCGCTTGAAGACTTAGGGGTAAATAATGTATTTGGCATTCCAGGTACACACATCTACCACGTATTCAGGTCAATTGAAGAAAGAGGGACGATCAAAGCAGTGGTGAATAGACACGAAATGGCCTCAACATTCATGGCGGAAGCCTACTCCAGAGCCTCAGGCAAACCTGGAGTTGCTATAGTAACAGCTGGCCCAGGTGCCACAAATGCCTTAACAGGGATTGGCCAAGCATTCACGACAAGCAGTCCAGTATTACTAATATCGGGGGACGTTCCTTTGGGAGAAAGATATGACTTCCATGGCCTAGATGAAGCTAATATACTACCCTGGATAAGCTATCCATTAACAAAATTTTCATATGTAGTCGATGACCCCAAACAAGTAGAGGAATATGTTAAGAAAGGCTTAATATGCACTAAAGTCGGGAGAATGGGGCCGGTGCACATATCAATACCGAGAGACGTGCTTGGAAGTAAAGTAAGCTATAAGGGTATACAGATAGAAGACTTTCAAAAATATTTCGTCAAGATACCGGATACCACAATAGAAAGATTCTTGAAAGGTAAGATAGCTATAGTGTTAGGTGACGAGGCTTGGTATTTAGATACTATAGATAAAATAGCTCAATTAATAAGAGATTTAAAGAGTCCATTCATTACTAGCATGGTCTCACTTGGATCGCTTCCCCAAACATCACCCTATTTCGCTGGATACTATGAAAAAAGATTCGCTATAGCAAAATCAGCTAGATATGTTCTTGAGGAGGCTGATACCTTGTTATTGATTGGAGTAAGACCCGACTCAGTCGACTCAGAATCCTTAATTAAATATGCTAAATCTGCGGAAACAGTTATCCATATATTACCAAGTCTATACGTGAGAGGCGAACTAGATGAAATACTTTATGAGAATGAATCTAGAATAGAATATTCTGAGAAAAGCGGTAAAACGATTGTAAATATCTATTCCCCGAGATATGAAATTATAGATATATTAATTGAACAGGGATTGGAATCGAAACCCTTCAACACAGACTATAGAGATATGATAAATGAGTTTAAAGAGAAGATAATTGAAGAAGTATTAACAAATTCCAATAGAAAGCCTATACATATGGGTTATGCCATATATATGATTAGCAAATATCTTCCAGGAGAAGCCATAGTAACAACGGATGTAGGGGGAAACGAGAGTTGGGCTAGGGACATAATTGGATTAATGAATAATGTTAGATATTTATATGCATCTGGTTTCGGGAGTCTAGGATATTCATTTGCAGCTGCATTAGGGGCCAAAGTAGCTACACCGAATAAAGAGGTTATATCTATAACGGGGGACGGTTCTTTACTCATGAGCTTAATGGAGCTAAACACTATGAGCTACCATGATATTAAAGCAAAGATATTTGTCATAAACGATAGTAGTTATGGAATATTAGGTTATTTAAGTAAGAGAGACTTCGATAAAGAAATAGAGACATATATAGGATATGTAAATTTTGCAAAAATTGCGGAGGCCATGGGAATAGATTCTATTCAAGTAAATAATTCCGATAAACTTGAAGACGCCGTAAGAGACGTAGTAAAAAGTAATAAACCAATATTAGTAGACATTATATCCCATAAGGATGACATCCCCCCTCTATGGAGATGATGAATCTATACCATGCTCCCTAAGTAAATCCAAAAGTTCATTCCTAAGCCTCATAATATACTCAACCGCCCTATCCATATCGATTATCCGAACAAGCTCTCTATGCCTCCAAAAAATCTTTCTAGAATCTGCATCAATAAACCTAGTAAAACTAGTCTTCAATTCATCATCTATATCTAGCCCTGGCTCTTTAATAAAAAAATCAACATAGCACCACGTATATGCATCATCCCTGAAATCACTGGCATATTCTAAGTCAAAAGATATTACAATGATAGATTCATCACAAATATTTAGGCGGTAACCACTCCCAATAACTAGATCATTACACCATCTAAAACCCCTAGCTAAAAAAAATTTATTAATTATATAGGTTACTAAAGCCTCCCTCCTCATAATATTTAGCTCTGATAAACTCCTTGAAATCCGTGTTCACCTCTCTATGCCACGGGATTAAATTAAAAATAATCCCAGCTAAATTAATTAAATATATATTCATTTATATATACAGAAAAATGCAGGAGCACTATACCATCTAGATAAGATTAACGGAATAATTAAGCAATAATAATAATTAATATTTCTTTCCAGAAAAGTTTAAACAACAGGATTAATAGATAAAATAAGCCCCAATTAATATAATTTACACTATATAGAATTAGTAATTAATAGTTAGATAAATTATGACTTAATAACTAAGGTGTTTAGTGAAAAACAGGATATTAAATATAGGATGTGGATTCGACCAACCAAACACCATATACTGAGAGATACAACTATAAATAAATTCTAATTAGTAAACGTAGACATAGTGGATAATCCATGGGTCGATATTGTTTGCGATGTACACGAGATAAGTAAACACGTCCCTCCAGATACCTACGATGGAGCACTTTTATTCCATATTCTCGAGCATCTTGAAAACCCATTGAAGGCATTACGAGAAGTATATAAAGTCGTTAAATATTTCATAATGATAAAGGTTCCAAATGCTAGATATGTATTAAGTGGGGAGTCGCATGACCACATATATTCATGGAATGAATATACATTGAGTAATCTACTTAATAGAGCGGGTTTCAAGAGAATAAAAATATATGAGTCGACTAGATATACTAGGAATCCAGGTCCATTGAAGAAAATTAGAATCTATTTAAGTGAATTTATGAGAGGACATAAGAATGAACTAACGGCTTTCGCATGGAAACGGCCTTAACACCAACAAAAACCTAATTAATTATAACAGATACTGGCAGAATCTTTAATTAGTTAACATAAAATAGTATATAAATATCAAATTAGTTTTGAGTGTAAATGGAATGACTGAAATAAATAAATTTGAAGAGATCGTTAAGGAGACGTATACAAAATTAGTGGAGCTACATCCAGAACAATCGATGAATATTGGTCTAAGTTATTTAGACAAACCATTACCAGATCTATCCAAGAATACGATACCAATTGAGAGAGGGCTTTTACAAATACAGCTGGAGAAACTTAAAGATATAAATATAAATGAATTACCCATAGATAAAAAACTTGACTATCTAGCATTCAAAGACTACTTAAAACTAAGGCTCTTCTTCATAGATGAATGGCCCATATGGAAGATGTATCCAGAAGCACCCGACATAGCCTTCAACATGATTATAAATGTATATCTAAAGAGGGATATATCTGATAAAGAGAAGTTCAAATATGTATTAGGTAAACTAGAGGAGCTGCCCAGTTTCCTAGAAAAATCCAAAAATAGGTTGGAGACCCCTGTCCAATTGTTTATAGATGCAGGTATACTATCAAGCCAAAACTTAATGATATTAATAAAAGGAATATATAATGACTTCATTACGAAAGAAGCGATCTCAAGCGAAGTCGGAAATAAGAAAAAAGTCTTCGAATCAGCCGTAAACTCTATCGAGGCCTATATCGAATGGCTACAAAAGTTAAGAGAGAAGGAGATTCGTGACTTCACAATGGGGAAACAATTATATCAAAAGCTCCTTAGACTAAGGAGGGTGGAGGATAATATAGATGAGCTTGAGGAGGAAATACAGAGAGATTTAAAAACATACCATAATCAACTCCAGAAGATAGCTGGTGAACTAAACAAAGAAAAGAATATAAATAAAGTGTTGGACGATATAATGAATGAATATCCAAGGACTGCTGCAGTAGCACTATCCCTATATAATCATGGACTACTCGAAGTTAAGAAAATAATTAAAGAGAAGAAGATAATTGATTTACCCGATGTCGACGTAGAAATAGTGCCTATACCGACAATGATTAAAGAGACCCTACCAGAAATATACTACTTTCCATCCTTCAAACAAGCAGGTGAGATAAAAGTCGTCGAAGTATATGTGAACTTAAGTGATGAACCAGAGCTACTAAAACTACATAACGCATATTTCGCATTACACAGAATACTACAAATAATATATCCAGGGTACCATGTTATATTCACCAACACAATTCTAAATAACAACCGTGTAAGGCTAATGTTAGATATACCAGAAGTATATGAGGGATGGTCCATATACTCAGACTTCCTAATGGCGGAATATGATTTCCTTAAAAGTAAGAAAGACAACTTTATACGTCAACTAAATCTATACAGAAATGCTCTACTAGCCTACCTAGATATAAAAGTAAATACAGGGGAGATGAAGCACATCGACGCACTAAAAAAACTTACAGAAGAAGGATATATGAGTAGACCCGAGGCAGTTGCACACATACTCAAGATAGTTATATCCCCAACATTATCACTATCCTCATATATAGGATTTAAATCAATATGGGGGCTAAGGAATGCGATGAAAGAGTTCCTCAAGAGAAACTACAGCGACCGATGGTTTAATAATGAATTTATGAGAAGCTCCGCACTACCCATCAGCTTCATAAAAATACTATTACTAGATAAAGCCATGAAAATATTACTAACTAAAGAAGCTGAAAGAAGTTTAGATTAGTAAATTGACAATATCATTCCCAATGTAAAAATAACACCTAAATATGGACTGGTCAATTTAAACAACTTCCAAGCATACCTATCGTCATCGACAAAAAACATTTTAATAGAATAGTAAAGTATACCAACATTCATTACATTGATGATAATAAAATATATTGGATTATATAACCTACTATCTGAAAAAGGTAATAATATCGAGAAAGCAAACAATATTAAAGCTGATGCAGCAATACACTTGAACGCAACATCCTTACTCTTAACAACAGGAAGCATCGGAACACCAGCCCTCCGATAATCATCCCGATAGAATAGAGCTAAGCTCCATATATGAATAGGTGTCCATATAACAATGAGGCCCGCCCACAGAATAGCCGTCAAATCAACAACCCCAGTAGCAGCCGCATACCCTATGACAGTAGGAGCCCCCCCACTAAAACTCCCTAAAATTATATTCCAATACGTTCGCCGCTTAGTCAAATAACTATAGACTACTATATTATCAAATAAACCGAATACCATAAATAAAAATGGGATCCACCCTAGATACATGGATAAAATTAATGATAATATGGCATATACACCACCAAAATATAGAGCCTTTATCGGGGGTCTAATTAACCCCCGTGGAAGAGGCCTATTCTTAGTACGCTCCATCACATAATCCAAATCCCGATCTATATAACTCGTAACTGTATTGGCCCCAGCAGTACCAAAATAAAGGCCTAGGACTAATACTAAAAATTTCCAAATATCGATTCTACCACCTGAACCCATTACATACCCAGCCACTCCAGTATACAATAGAAGAAGCCACAGCCTAGGCTTAGTCAATATCCAGTAAGTTTTTATAGTCTCAAATATATTCATGACTCTCAATGAGATAATATCTCGTCAAAGCCATATTATAAATTATTTATATCTTATATATCTAGTATGGATAATCATTGTATAAAGTTAATATATATGTTAACGACTCTGCTCCGCCAAAATCTTTTTTACACGCTCCCAGTTCATCTCCACGTCTCTCTTAAACTCCTCAAGCAACTCGCCCTTTAAATATCTAAATCTACCCTGCATCTTTATATACTCCTCCACAGGAAGCCTACGCTTCTCAAGCATAGTGTTACTCGGTGGATTAAGTTTCAACCTACCATTCTCAATCTCCATAAGTATCCAAACACCGCTTAACACAGCCTTCCTAGCAACCTCAACAGTAAGATTCATGTCGAATCTCCATCCAGGTGGACACGGAGCCATTAAATGAATGAATTTAAATCCCTTTATTGAGAGGGCCTTCTTAACTTTCCTATGAAAATCCAGCGGATAAGCTACGCTCGCAGTAGCTAAATATGGAATATTATGAGCCAACATAATGTCTATAATATCCTTCTTACCTTCCTTCTTTCCTTTAATAGTAGTAGTTGTCCAAGCCCCCCTTGGAGTGGCGCCGCTCCTCTGAATACCTGTATTCATGTAAGCCTCATTATCATCCAAAACATACAATATATTATGACCACGCTCAGCAGCTCCACTCAGACTAGCGAAGCCAATATCGTAGGTCCCTCCATCACCAGCCCAAACAACAACATTAACATCCTTCTTCCCCAACCGATCCAAAGCCTCAACTATCCCAGACGCTACCGCAGAAGCAGAGGCAAAGGCTGTATGTATAAAGGGTATGCCGAATGTAGATAAATTAGCCCTCCCAGCGATTATGCTAGTGCAGCCAGCAGGAACAGCTAAAATGGAGTTCGGGCCTATAGCCTTCAGTAAATGCCTTAAGCCAATAGATGCACCACATCCCTGGCAAGCAGCATGACCAGGATAATAATACTCCTGTTCTCCAATTATAGATACTAATTTAGGTTTAGACATATTTACCACCCAACAAGAAAATAGTCTCCTTATTATCAAAAACACCCTCCGAGACATCCCTAAATATCTTTATAAAATCATTATCCACTACCTCAACCCCGGACAAACCAACAACCACATCATAAACATCAATATCCAAATGATATCTGTAGGCTAAGTCAGCTAACTCCGTGAATAAGACTCCTCCCTTACCCATAGATAAAGCCCTACTAAACACTATAACCCTATCAGCCCCATCAAGTACATCTAAAACCTCGGCTGTAGGGAATGGTCTAAGAAGCCTTAGCGCCATATGCCCAACCTTAACACCCCTCGCTCTTAGCTTATCTACAGCAACAATACCCTCATTAGCCATAGCACCAATTGATACAAAAATGGTCTCAGCGTCATCAGTCCTATATTTATCAACAAGGTCTCCATAATTCCTACCAGTAAGTAGGTAATATTCGTACCCGACTTTCCGTATATAATCTAAACTAGACTCCATAGAACTCCACATATTCTTCCTTATTAAGAAATTAAATGATGCATCAGGCAGGTTACCAATAGTATATGGATGCTCCGGATCTAATAGTGGCTTTATTGCCCTCTTGTCAGGTAAGAAGGAATCAACCTCATCCTGAGAAAGCATCTCTACAGGTTCAGATGTATGGCTAGTGTAGAAACCATCATATCCAACTCCGACGGGTAACCTAATGTTCGGATTCTCAGCAATCTTAAATGCCTGAATCGTCAAATCATACGCCTCTTGTGCATTCTTCGCCATGAATAATATCCAGCCAGTATCCCTCAATGTGAATATATCCTGATGATCACTCCATATATTCCATGGAGGCCCAATCGCCCTAGTAACGAAAGTCGCCACTATAGGCAGCCTAGCATTAGCAGCCCACCATAAGTTTTCATACATATATAGTAATCCATGGCTACTGGTAGCTGTATAGGTCCTGGCTCCAGCGGCGGATGCGCCGATGGCAGCGGCCATAGCAGAATGTTCTGACTCGACCCTTATCATTGAGGCATCCAACAAACCATTCTCAATGAATTCATCTAACTTCTCAACGATCGTGGTCTGCGGAGTAATTGGGTACGCAGGTATTACATCGACCCTAGCCTGCATAACCGCATATGCAGTGGCATGATTACCCGTCAAAACCTTTTTAACTCTAGATGTAATACTCATTCCTCACTCACCATCTCAATCGCATCAACTGGACATTCTTCATAACATATCCCACAACCTTTACACCAATCATACTTTACAACTGGATAACCCTCCGCATCAATATCGAACGCAGGCTCCGGACAATATAACCAACAAAGCCCACATTTAGTACATTTATTCAAATCAATAACAGGTTTTTGCCACCTCCAGGTGGACGTCTTACCAACCGCACCTGGCCCCGGCTTTGATATAGGATATAGAACTTTACTCAAGCCTTAATCACCTCCATAGCCATCTCAAGAGCCTTAACATTCTTCTCACCCAACTCGCCTTCCCACTTCTCGCGAATAACTGAGACAGCGGTATCCAAGTCAATAATACCGATAACCTTCAATATACCACCCAATAGAGGTATAGTTACAACCGGTATACCACCGACCCTCAAGTCAGCCTTGAGCGCAATATCAACCGCATTAATAGGAATCACATTATACTGACTTAATAGACTCATATCATCTTCACCTAACCTATGACTATTAATCACGACATAGCCACCTTTCTTCAATCCATTCAATGGATCAACGATATGAAGTAATGTAGCGTCGGTAATGACTACCATATCTGGATTCTTAATCTCACTCCTCTTATAAATCGGGCGGCTACTTATCCTTGTATATACCTTCGTCGGAGCCCCCCTCCTCTCAGCACCAAATATGGGTATAGAGATACCATAATAACCTTTCCGCATAGCCATCTCACATAAGAGATTAGATGCAGAGACGATTCCATGCCCCCCTCTACCATGCCACCTAATCTCCATAGAAAACGTCAACAGGTTCTCACCACCAATTACTATCGCAAACGTAAGTTATATAGACATGTTTAAATATAGATATTACATTGAATATACTAAGAATTATAAAATTAAACTTTTTACATGTAAATAGATAAATATATTTTTTAAATCTACCAATAATTCATACCCACTTACTACTTCCATTCACATATATCTCCTTCTTAAATATCGGTGGCCGACTTTTATATCCCTCAATAGCCTCACGCATAGCATCATACATATTCCTCCTACTAGGGGCAGCTATAGCTACATAAACAATTGGCTCTCCAACCTCAAACATGCCAATAGCATGCTTAATCTCAACCTCATTCAAACCATATTTATCCCTAACCTCATTAGATATCTTCTGAAGCTCCTCAGTAGCCACATCCTTATATGCTTCCAGGTATAGATTAGCTACCCTACCCTCCCTACCACCTTCCTTAACTATGCCTACAAAGATATTGATAGCTCCTGAACGACCATCACTATTCCTACTAATAAATTCAGCTAAAAACCTATTCAGATCCCACTCCTCCTTATCAACCACTTCGCTTACCATAAAAACCACCATAAGCCAACTCAAATATCAGAAATAAGATATATGCCTAAATAAGGCTAACCAATCCATATATATAATTACGTGAAAATACGATGGACAAGTGGATAGAACTATTTTCCAAGGAGTTAAAGATACGAATCATCCAGAGAAGTAAGATAGGGGCAATAGAAACATGGGAATCTTTCTATAGTAAAACACCATTTAGAATCATAAAATT
>WAJV01000033.1 GCA_015523725.1 Candidatus Geothermarchaeota archaeon | reverse complement strand
TGAGATTTATTACTCCCATTATTCTAACCGGATGTTTTAGACCAACCTTTACACCACCAAGTTCAGTATCAGCAAATATCTGATTCAATCTATCCACCTATATATTGGTATTATATAGACAGTTGAATATACATTATTCAACATGTATTACATAACTTATTGAACTAAGACCCACAATATTTCTATATCCATTCTAAATAGGATTATTTTATAGATTATATGGGGATTGTCGTGAGGTTAAGTGAGTGGATAGTCATCTATCGAAGAATAGCGTATGTAATGCATTATAATATGTTTGCAGATCAGGTCGTCCCAATAGTCGCATTAATAATCAATTTAAATAGAATTATCCATCCGAATTATATCAGGCACATTATCAGGGGGAAACCGGTGTTTGTGTTTGGTGGTGGACCTACGCTCAAGAAAAATTTGTCTATATTCATAGAGAAGGTTTATAGGTATTTCAGGAACGGGATACTTATTGTATGCGCCGACTCCGGGATAGAAGTCTTTAAGGATTATGATATTGTTCCTGACATAATTATATCTGACTTAGACGGTGATATTGGTTCAATAGTTTGGGCTACTGGAAGAGGCTCTATAATAGTTTTGCATGGACATGGAGATAATATGCGGGAAATCCTTAGATTCTCAAGATATTTAAAGAATGTGGCTGTTTCAACTCAGGTAATACCGATTTACCCGATAATAAATTATGGAGGTTATACAGATGGAGATAGAGCTGCGATAATATCATATGAATTTGGGGCGAAAGCCATATTTCTTGTTGGAATGGACTTCCATTTAGCCCCCGACCCCTATAGAAAACTCAAGAAGTCACATCCATATATTAAAAAGATTAAACTTATGCTTGGAGAAGCTATATTAAGATATGCTGGTGATAATAGTAGATATTTTTTGATAGATGGCCAAGGTTCTACATTACCATTTAAGAAAGTCTCGTGGGATGATGTAATGAAGATATTATCAATTGGATAGCTTATCAAACGTGCTCTAAAGAAACTAGTTTCATATATGGGTAATGATTCTCCTCATCATAGTCTAAGACACCAGTTGCTCTCCAGCCTCTATATATAACCGTAATCCTTACCTTTAACATGTCGCCACTCAACTCGGCATAACCGAATTTGTTAACTTTTTTATATAATACGTCTTTCTTTATCTCCACCTTAACATCAGTAACATATGGTTGGGCTGATATAGAGCTCTCAATAGCCCTCTCTATAACACTAATATTATTTGGGTTAATGGGTGTTCCAATGAATTGATGATATAAGGCACCGAATTTTATACCTAACTCAAAAGGAGCTATGTATACATCATCCATTCTAAACACCCATTTATCCAGAAATAATAATCAAGCATATCCATGTATATTTATAGGTGTTCCGCCAATTCACTTAACTTACCTTCTATAACTGCGACAAGGTCATGGTTATGGATTGATTCTATACTCCTATAAGAGATATATACCTCAATATCTTTATTTTCTCCGAGCAGTTTAATGAGCTTGTAAGCGGCGCTCCTTACAACATCCTCGGTGAACATCGGGTTATTATAAGTATTAATAATTAATTTGGCCTCATCCTCCTTCTTCAACAACTCATACGTCGGTGATGATATTGATTCCTTACCCAACTCAATCAGTTTAATAATATCAATAATCATGTTTAACGGTTCCTCAACCATGATCTCTAGATAGCCCCTCTGCATGTGAGTTGGACTCAGGTTCTGAGGTATATTGCCTAATTCCTTGTACGTCGATCTTTGAGCGCTCGGGCATGCAGTTAATCCCGCTAACTTAACTCCAACAAATTTTCTAGACTTAATGTCTTCACCATCCCTATAACTAATGCCCTTTCCAAATATCTTGAATCGCTCCAATGAATATCTCTCACTATCCATTACCCTAGTGTTTAATAAAATGTCTCCCTCCACATATACAAATGATTTAGCGGCGTAGTCATGCCTTATCAACAGCTCCCTAGATATATTTGATGCTATATCCTCAACCCTCATCAACATATCCTTATAGCCAAATATAACTTCTTGGATGGACTCCAGAGACCTTGATGCATGTATCCCCCTCAGATAATGAGGCAAATCAATATATGCATCAACCATTAGAATCGAGTTTATCCTTTGACCACCTAAGATTGTATAAAAAGGTATGGAAACGCCCTCTACACCCACATACTTTATATAAATCTTATATAATGGTTCCTCCTCATTAACATCCATAAATAGAATCTTTGGACAATACATAGTATAAAAGATTTGTGAATAAAAATTGATTACGCAAAATTATATAAGGCATTAAACAGTCATTATTAAACCACAGGTGTATAAAGATGGTAAGACATTCTTATAATCAATGTTCACATATATATGGATTACCTATGTCTTAACTATTGCTTAAATTGTCAAGAATCATAATATTTGAATGTGAAATGATAAAGATTATTCAAGGAATGAAGCTACTAATTCTAAATCGATGGAGCCCAAAATGGATAATAATTGTCACCATATTAATATTCTTATCAAACATATTCCTACCAGTTATAATTCAATGGGTGTTGTCAGGCGCTACACCTATTACAATCAATTTTAATGGAGTAATTAAAGAAGGGAATAAATTAATATATTACCTCATCATGTTTAAATCACCTTATAAGTTAGGCGGCCAACTTGCAGAACAATTGAGTGGTGAAACATACTTATACATTATATATACCACAAATGAAATCCTATTGTACCTACTAGTATCGATCCTGGCATCAATAGCCATATGCACTACACTATATTACTCAAGATTGTCGAAGGGAAGCTGTAGATTAGAGAAGAGCGGTATGGCCGCT
>WAJV01000032.1 GCA_015523725.1 Candidatus Geothermarchaeota archaeon | reverse complement strand
AGGATTATGATCGGCGCCATTATTAGTGTTGTTAGTATTATGCTGTGGGTCGCCCATCTATGTATCTTTATTAATACGTCTAGGTCTGGTATGAGGCCTGCCAACCCAATTAATAGGCTCTTCCTTAGGTTTAGCCGTGTCTTTGCTAGGGTGAATGTTAGTGCATAGTGTAGTAGGGGTTCGGGCATCTGTATACACCGTGGGTGATTTATTAAATAGTATTAATGAATCAATATGATTTATAAAAATATTATAATTTGGTGTGGGGTTGGTTTTATGAGGGTCTTGGTGACTGGTGCGGCTGGCTTCATTGGCTCCAATCTCTCGCTATATTTGTTGGAGGGTGGTCATGAGGTTGTGGCGGTAGATTCTTTTGAGAGGCCTTGTGAGGCTTTGGCGCCTATATTGAGGGCTAGGGTCAAGGATACTTATAAGTTGAATGTTTTGGATATGGATTCCTTGGTTAAGGTATTGGATGGTGTTGAGGCTGTTGTGCATTTAGCAGCCTATATTGATGTTGATGAGAGTGTTAGGATGCCCTATAAATATATTTGGAATAATGTTTTGGGGACTGAGTCTGTTTTGGAGGCTTCTAGGAGGGCGGGGGTCGAGAAATTTATATTTGTGAGTTCTGCGGCTGTATATGGTGAGCCTGTTAGGCTCCCGGTTAGGGAGGATGATTCGGCTAATCCAATATCACCTTATGGTTATAGTAAGTTGTTGGGTGAGTATTTATCTAGGATGTATTGGGAGGTCTATGGTTTGGATGTCCTAGTTCTTCGGTTGTTTAATGTCTATGGATATGGGCAGTCGGGTGAATATGCAGGTGTTATCACCAAGTTTATTGAGAGGGTTCTGAGGGGTGAGCCGCCGATTATATTTGGTGATGGTTTACAGACTAGGGACTTTATTCATGTAGTCGATGTTTGTAGGGCTATTGAGAAGGCGCTTAAGTATGGTAGGGGATTTAATATTATCAATATTGCTTCCGGTAAGCCTGTCTCTATTAATGATCTTGCTAGGCTTATTTTGGATGCGGCTGGCTTAGACTTGGAGCCGATCTATATGCCTCCTAGGGAGGGGGATATTAAGCATAGTTATGCAGATATCTCTAAGGCTATGGTTGAATTGGGGTTTACACCGGAGATTGAGCTTGGTATTGGTGTGGAGACGCTGTTGAGGAGGTTTGGGCCGGTTAAATAATCTTTATTTGATTCCATAGAGGTTCTTGAAATTATTATATATTATTTCAGCCATTTCATCGGGTGGGTATCCATGTATCTCGGATAGTTTTTGGAGGACTAGTTTGGTGTGTATTGGCTTGGTTAGTTTACCTTTTAGTATGCCGTAGAATGATACTGGGCCGTCTGTCTCCGTTAATATTTGGCTTATTGGGACTTGCTTAGCCATCCTCTGCATTCTCTTTGAGTAGGTTATTGATGGGGTGAATGACACGTAATATCCCTCCGTAATTATTTCTCTGAGTATGTTTTCATCATCTGTAAACCAGTGAAAATGGGCTTTTTCAACCTTGTAAATCCTCAGTATCTCCAGTACATCCTTGGCCGCTCTCCTCGAGTGTATATTTAGTGGCTTATTATATTTCTCGGCTAATTCAATCATCTTCCTGAATACATTTAATTGCCTCGCCCACCCCTTCTCACCTGATTCATACTTCTTGTCCAGTCCCACCTCGCCTATTGCAATTATCTCCCCAATATTCTCCTCTATCTGCCTTACCACCTTATCTAGGTCTCCATAATTATTTATTGCTGTCCATGGATGCATCCCGAGGGCTGGGTAGACTACATCATATTTTCTCGATAATTCTAGTGTGGCTTCCCCCGTTTCATAGTCCTCGGCTACACATAATATTGTCTCGACTCCCTCTTTAATAGCTTCACGAATAATATCATCTAGTTTATCTAGGTATTCGGCGCTGTATAGGTGTATATGGCTATCGACTAGCTTCATATTCATCAACCAATACTCCATCTCTATTGTTTTTGGGTCTACTATATTATTTTTTGAATATATAGTAGTTAGTCTTTCTATTTATGCATGGCTATTGATCTGCGTAATGGCCCTGAGTATTGGAGGCTTAGGAAGGTAATTATGTATCTTCCTGGGGATGAGTTGAGTAGGGTTAATAAGGATAATTATAGGGATTATCTGTTTAGAGGTGTGGTTGATCCTGGGAGGCTCAGGCGGGATTTATTTGGGTTAATAAATGTGTTTTATGAGCATAATGTCGATGTAGTCTTATTGAACGATGTCTTCGAGGAATTTGGTTGGAGGCCTAGTTATATTCCGCCGAATATGTTCTATATGAGGGATGTTATGGGTGTAGTTGGGGATAAGGTTGTCTTGGCATCGATGAGGTATGAGGCTAGGAGGCTTGAGCCAATCATACTTAGACGTATTATATCTAAGTATTTTGGGTGGAGATTGGCATTAGACGGCTTCACAGGATTCTTTGAGGGTGGTGACCTACTCTACTTGGATGGTGAGACTCTATTGATTGGTTATGGGCCTAGGACATCATTCGAGGCTGCTTATCAGATTGGGCGTAGGGTTTTGGAGACTGGTTTAAGGACTATCCTCGTCCCACTTCCAGAGCATAGGGTTCATCTGGATGGAACCATGATGCCTATCGATAGGGATGTCGTCGTCGCCTCTATTAAATCTATTTCCCATTATCCATCCCTAGTCCTTTATGGCGAGGATGAATATGATACATTCTTCCTTGGTGATTATCTGGCTGAGAATGGCTATACATTGATTGATGTGCCTGATGAGGAGTTGAAGACATTCGGAGCCAATATAGTTGTGCTTGATAGGGGTGATGTAGTTATGTACTCTTGGAATAAGGTTGTGCTTAGGAGACTCATGGATTACGGTGTCGATGTGGTTGCACTTGATGCTCCTGAGATAATGAGGGGAGGAGGTGGACTACACTGTACATTCAATACATTGATTAGGGAGCCTAGTTGATGGATCCATAGCCGGATTCGATTTAAAAAATAAATTTATCTAACTGAAATATATTAAATAATCGGCTATTCTATTGGTGTCTATATGGCGATTCATAAATTTACTGTTTATAAAATTATGAAGGAGGCTGGGGCTAAGAAGGTTAGTGATGACGCCGCGGCGCTGCTTGCAAAGTATTTGGAGAAGGTTGCGATGGATATTACTAAGCAGGCGATTAAGGTTGCTCAGCAGAGTAAGAGGGTTACTGTTAAGGAGAGGGATGTTAGACTGGTCTTGGAGATACGTGGGGAGTGGGTGGACTAAAGAAAACCACTAAGTAAGATGTGGGCATCGATTAAAGTTAGTTATTTCTATCCAATATAAATCATATATACCCTAAGTGCAAGACCCAGTAAATAATAAGATTCGTATAAATACATAAAATATTTTAATTAGTAGTTATCTATTACTAAATGAATAATTGTTACTGAATATATGCTCCGGTGGTGTAGTCCGGTCAAGCATACCCCCGTAGGGGGGCTTAAACCGGCCTTTCGAGCCGGTGATCCCGGGTTCAAATCCCGGCCGGAGCATTTTTCCTTCTTTTTATTTTTTTAGGCAAAATTTTTGGCTGTTTTTTGTCAATTTTGTTCTTCTTGTTTTGCTTTCATTTGCCCTGATCCTGAGAACAACCTTCATATATATTTTGGTTACCATTCTTGGGTTTGAGACGATTAGGTTAATTTTGAGGACATTGTCTATGGAGATATAATGTGGAGATAAAGCTTTATGCTAAAGATGTTTTGAAGGCGTATAGGAAGTCCAATAGTATAGCCAGAGAACATGGAAGAGGCCTATTGGGAAGCATTAGGCCTAATGTAAACCCTATACTATGATGTCAATTTACTTAATGAAGATAGGTATAGCTAGAAAAATGTTGCAGATAATTAGCCGATGTCAAAAATACTAACATTATTCTATCATAGTCATCCAAGCGGAATGTATCCCCTTCTCCTTCCAATATAGCTTCCTATATAACCACCTATTATAATCGCCATGATAAATGAGATAGGCAGGCTGATAAACCATGGTAAGCCGAGATATTTAATAAGTATTATGGCCGAGGCAACGGCAGTCGGGAAGCCGGCTAGGCCGATCCCCAACATCACCCATATACCCTTCCAAACCCTTAATGAATAGACCTTCCTCAAGTAATATGCAGAACCGATGAAGAAGAATGTCACTATAAAATACTTAACCAACTCAAATAAATTATAGAACCTAGAGAAAAATAATATCAAACCCGCTATAACAGCTGGTAAAACAATCAATATTAACCAGTAGCTCCAGACACCCCAACGCCACCAACCCGGCTTTACAAATCTCCCCATAATCAGCAGCCTCATTTAATATTTAGCCTTTCATTTAAATAATCTATCAATTTTAAGCCTCCCAAGATAATAATTAAACCTAAACCCCCCTCAATCACACCATATTTAAGAGCTTGCACCACGTCCCTACGGCCAATTATGGAAAGAACTAAGTTAAATATAATTGGTATGACGAATAGGTATAGCCCTGCTAGAAATATTTTCTTCATATCTCCAACGCCCTCCCACTCTTAATAAGATAATAATGATAAAGTGCAAATGGCAGACCGCCCAAAAAGAATGCTATAAATGTATACGTAAATATCTTAGGCACATTCGAGACCGATAAAGACGATTTACCTATGAATAAGCCTACAGGCGGGAGCGCCATACCCATGAAGCAGGCCATGAACAACGCTATCTCAAATATTTTATAAACCTCATATTTTAACCCAATCTTACCTGGTAATAGATAATATCTACCTAGTAATGGTGCAATAGCGATTGTTAATCTTGAGATACCCTTCTCCCTCAATCTCCTACCAACTTCCTTGGGGGAGACACCAAATATCTTATAATAGTGAATATTCCTAATGACAAGAATAATGGTAATAAATATTACATCATAGATGATATAAACTATAAAATCGAAATATTGCATAAAATCCGTCACCAAGCAGTTTTCCAATGAAATAATACATCAAATATTTAATTAAATTTTATATGTTCGTGGCTTGAAGTCTCTTCTCTCCCCTATTTTATATCCTATGTATCCAGCTAACAGATATGACGGTATCATTAATAGGAAATCCATTATGT
>WAJV01000031.1 GCA_015523725.1 Candidatus Geothermarchaeota archaeon | reverse complement strand
TTCTACTGCAGACCAACTGGTACCACCAGCCCCAGAAATATTTATAGCTGAAACACCAATATACTCTAAAACCTTAGCTACTTCATATGAAATGCCTGCACCAGTTTCTTTAACTATAACTGGAATATCTAATGACTCAACAAGATCGGATATAGCATCAATTATCCCCTTAAAGTCTTTGTCCCCCCCTATCTGAACAGATTCTTGTAGGGGATTGAGATGTATCGCAAGGGCATCTGCATCTATCAACTCTATAATCGTCGAAGCTATTTCCACAGGGTTTTTCCTAATATCCTGCCCACCAATATTTCCGATGACAAATAAGTCTTTAGATACTTCTCTAATTACCTTATATGTATATCCAACTTCTGGATTCTTTAGATATGCTTTTTGACTTCCACAGGATATAGGAATATTATATTTCACCGCTAATTGAGCTAACTTTTTATTTATTTTTTCTGTTCCAGGGCTACCTCCCGTCATCGAATCAATTAAAATAGGGTAGTCAAATTCTCTACCTAAAAAATTTACTGATGTATCTATTTCATCAAAAGAAAGTTCGGGGAGGGAGTTATGAATAAGCCTGACATATTCAAACCAATTAGATATTTTGTATTTGGGGGATTCGTGAACAACTATATCTATATGTTCAATTTTTCTATTCTCAATATCTATATCTTCATCTATAGGCATTATAATCTAACTTATATCTCTTCCAAAATATATTTTTGGAGCAAAAACTGGGTATCCCTGCTTTCGGAAAGAATCAATCAATTTATTTGAAATATTGGTATCCGCAAAACCAACTATACAGCCTCCTCCACCCGCTCCAGTTACTTTTGCAACATATCCTCCCTTATTCATGAAGCTATGGACTATCTCATCCAACCTCTCTCTATAAACGCCTATATATTTAAGTAGGTAATGGTTTGCTGACATAGCTGAATAGAAGCTTTTTAACTCAGTGTTTTTTAGGCTTTTCCAACCATACGATACAATCTCATCTACAATAGAAATCAACGAGTTTCTTATATCACCATCCAATTCTTTAAGATATCTAGTAACCTTAGACACCAGCTGCCCTGTAGATCTTCTCAGTTTAGAATCTATTATAATAATGGAGACATCTTTGAAAATATCTTCATCTATTTTATCAAGAACCCCGCTCCCTTTTTTAAAAAGAATTATACCACCTTCTACTACCGTAGTCAAATCAATACCTGAGGGTGTCCCATGTATCATCTCCTCAAATTTTCCTCCATATGAATAAATTAAATTTTTTTCAGGGTCCTTACCAAACCACCACCTATAGATTAAATATACTATTAATGCACCAAGGGCGGCTGAAGAACCTAATCCAGCGGATGTTGGGAAATTAAATTCAATTTCAATCATTGGGGTTGTATTCACTCTCCAACTATTCAACAAATATCTTATGAACTTTATGATTGCGTTTTCAGAATCATATGATATTTTTTCTGAGTGTTCAAGATACTTAAGAAGAATATAATCACTCTCCTTATCAATAAGCCGTCCTTCAACAAATAAGTCTACAGAAGCGCTTATAGCTCTGGAGCCATGGACTACGAAATGCTCACCTAAAAGTATGACTTTGGCAGGTACTCTATGGGATATTACTTTATACATATCAAGCATGAAAAATTATTTTTTATATATTATAAAACTTGCATATGCCACGACACTATCATAATCACCAGTAACTTCCCCGCTATTACCATATTTTAAAAGCTCAGACCTATATCCACCTAGCTTCTTAGCTACATATAGTAATGTAGCTGCGGGCCCGTATCCACACATTGAAATGCCATATTTATATACATTATCGATTAAAAGTTTATAGTCTAATCTTTCAATTGCTTCAAAAGCATGTTTATCTTTAGATGCGGCAGACCCAGCACTTTCATAATGGGTGAAATCTGATGATGCGATGATGAATATATTATCATGATTATATTGCTTAATCAGATTTACAAGGGCTTCACCCAGCTCTTCCACCGCATTAATACTCTGCAGCAACATGGTTATCGGTAAGATTTTAAAGCTCTTATTATTCCTCTTATATATAAATTGAAGAAATGGGATATGGACTTCAAGTGAATGCTCATATATATGGCCTAATTCATCTAACGCAATATATCCATCAACACTCCCCAGATCTTCTGCCATATCACCCTCAATCTCTACAACACCTAATGGAGTCTCCCATTTACCACCTGGATAAATAGATATTGAAGCCCCTAAACCATGGTGATTTGGACCGATTAAAATCACAATATCTTTTAAATTCGATGAGTTATATGCAGCATATCCATGGGCCGCTATTTCACCACTATAAATATAACCTGCATGAGGTAGAATAGCTCCTAAAATTGATTTACCACTCCATCTATCTAAAATGAATGACCCAGGTCCCCGCCTACTTCTAAATAGATTTTCCAATAACTTCCAAAGTTCATTTGGGTCTCCAGGATAAAAATAGCCTGCAACATATGGTTTCCTATGGTATTGTGGCATGTTCAGGTGCCACCACAAAATCCTCAATAGATTTATCTATAACCTCATCCTCCTTCAACAATCCACGTTCTCTCAGGTAAAGGACGGTTAGACTCCATAATAGGGTTGCTATCGCATATTTACCTTTATTATTAGCGGGGATAGCCAGATCCACGAATTCACCGTTAGAGTTAGTATCGACAAAGGAAACTATCGGAATCCTCATTTTAACGGCTTCATCC
>WAJV01000030.1 GCA_015523725.1 Candidatus Geothermarchaeota archaeon | reverse complement strand
ATGCAGTTATATTTATATGGTGTTTATATGGCTAGTAGAACAGTAGATGTCAAGAGGGAATTGGAGGAGGTTCTATATAGGCTGGCCTGGAAATGGGCTGTCCTGGCATATTATGCCGGATTGGTCAGCCAGCATAGGGAATTACCGAAGGAATTGATCGATGAAATATCTAATACAAAGTCGATATTAGACAGTGGTTGTTATAGTGCATGTGAATTGATAACTAGGTTGAGGCAGATAGAGAAGAATATTTTTCCATATGTGCTTGAGCTAGGGGTTTCAGAGGCCAGCCGATTCATGGAGATGTTAAGTAAGGCCATGTCGGGGCAATTAACCAAGGAGGATATTAACCTGGAGGTGGCTAAACCAATCCTATCCGACTGCAGCTTCCCCTGTATGTGCGACAGGAAATTCTTTGAATCTATAGAGAGGTAACTATCTCCCTTACTATATCCATCACATCATTTTTTATATATTTATCGAAGACCTTTGGGAACTCCCCATTATATAGGTAATTATCAAGCTGTGAATAGTGCTTAATGCCGCCTAAATATTTGATATTCATGTCAGTTGACAAATTCTTGATTAACCTTTCTCCATTCTCAACCAGCATATTACCAATTATTCCAAGTATTCTATATTTTCCTCTAAGTAATTCAATAATCATCCTACTCGAGGTTATAGATAGTATTGAAGGGGTGGTGACTAGGATTATTTTGGGATTATCTATGTATGTAAGAATATTTAGTATTTCGTCCCTAATCCCCGGAGGCGTATCTATAATTAAGTATTCGGCGCCACCCCATCTAGCTATTGCTAGAAGCTCAATAAATAAATTTGTGATATCTGTGCCACGAAGTGGGAGTGGCCTCTCGCCAATAAATGATATGATGCTAAGGAATTTAATGCCGAAAATCTCTGGAGGCACGATACCCTTTTCCTCTGTTATATCCAGGCCTTTAGGTCTATAGTTTAAAAACAGATGACACCCAGGATTTGTGAAATCCAGATCAAGGAGTGCGCTACTATAATTTAGCTCCCTAAGAGCTAGAGCCAGTGAAGTAGATATAAATGTCTTTCCAACACCACCCTTGCTACTCAATATTATTAGGATATTATTTACTGATGATAGATTCCTTCTTATTCCATACTTCCTAGGGTCTATATCCATCATCTTACTTATCCCCTACCACTATTCTTGATATTTTTATTCCCCTACCCTCTACGATACTAAAGTCTGGGGAGCCGCACTTAACACATCTAACGAATGCATGTATCAACTCTGGGAGAAAATGTATGGCCTCTCTCTCATCATCGCTTAAACTCATCTCATCTAGTCTCCACCTATATCCACACTCTTTACATAGGAATTCCGCTCTCTCCACCTCATACTTGATATTATAGATTTTGACTTCCTTCCATTCATGGATGATGTTTTCAAGTGCCTCCAGTAGGATCTCGATATCTATATTTTGTAGTTCTCCAATAGATAGGGTAACCTCCCTATAAACCGAGATTTTATTTCTCTTGGAGTAGCTCTTTAAAGCCTCAGCAATTGCTTGTGCCAAACTCCATTCATGCACCAATATCAACCACCATTCCCTATGAAGTATCTTAAAAAATATATTTCGATGACCCCTTATATCACAAGATTTATTCTAATACATCTACGGTTACCTATTTAATATTGTGGAGTTATAGAGTGGTGGGAGTATTGATTGGGGACTCAAGGAGCGGTAGAATAGTAATTGTATCACACTGCTTACTTAACGTACATTCACTCGAGGATGGACTAGCTATGTATCGGGGGGTTGAGGAAGAAGTAGTCAAACTTCTTATCAATAAGGGGGTAGGAATTTTTCAGATACCTTGCCCAGAGATGTCGATAATGGGTATATTTAGGCTCCCGATGCCGAGAGAAGCATATGAACACCCTAAAATCAAGGAAAGATATAGGGAGCTAGCCGGGAATATAGTGAGACATATAAAGTGGTTTAAGAAGAAGGGATATGAAATAATTGCTGTTCTAGGGGCCGAGGGGAGCCCAACATGCGGAGTATCGTTGGTTGGACGTTGGAAAGACCCTAAGAAGAAGGGTAGATTCCCCGATGACGTGGAATTTGTTAAAGGGATGGGTATATTTATGGAGGAGCTTAAAAAACTATTAGATGCTGAGGGGATCTCACCGGAATGGATTGGCATACCTGGTAAATCTATAAGGTCAATTGATCCAGATGCATTCGAAAAAGTATTGAAGAAGTTGAATGAGATACTCTAGCCCAGAGATACTATCTCCTACCCAAGGCCTTTAATAATAGGTCCTCCGACTTTGCGAAATCACTCCTTTTATATTCCTCCATCAATCTATTGAATACAGGATTACCTGTTCTCTGTTCAAGCATCCATTCTTTTGCGAAGGTACCGTCCTTTATCTCCTCAGCCTCTCTCCTAAAGGCTTTCCATAAAGACTCAATCTTTAGGAATCGTTTAATCCTAGTCATCTGGCCATACTGGCTCGTCCTCGAGTGAAGCTTGAATTGCTCAAATAGACCTAGTTCAGCCATCTCTCTAGCAGTTTCTGCCAACTCACCAGACACATATAGCTCCAGTAACACAGATTCAGGAGAGACGCCGTACTCATTAACCATAATATTGTAATAGATTAGGAAAGATGTAGTTAGTAGTGGCATCCAAGTGTGTTCAGTCATCAAATCGATTAATGTCTCCTCTCTAAAACTACTTCTTACGCCGACTCCTCCAGGCCTATTTAGTGCACCTATACCAGCTGCAAGCGAGGTAGCATAGTCCCAAGCCTTACCAGAGATATCTTGCTCAACACCAATAAGAACTGGGTATCCTCTCCCTGAACGGTGCATGTTTAATATACCCTCACCAATCATTCTTGGAGCCACCATAATTACATCCATATTAGATAGGGGTCTTATGAATCCATAGAAGATATTGTATCCGCTGGCAAAATCTAGTATGAAATGTTTCTTAGACTTGACTACTGGAGCTATATAATCGGCATAAACCTTTGGGGCAACCTCATCCGGAACTAATAATAACGCCATATCAGCCTTTGAACACGCTTTGTCTATTTCGTAAACCTCAAACCCCTCTCGCTCAGCCCTTTCCCAAGCATAATCCCTAATATTACCTATCACTACATTCATCCCGTTATCACGTAGGACATTGGCTTGAGCCCTTCCCTGATTACCGTATCCAATTACCGCTATAACCATGTCTCTAATTAATTCTAAATCACCTTCAAAAATTAGATTACCTCGATTCATATTGAATCAAAATATAAT
>WAJV01000029.1 GCA_015523725.1 Candidatus Geothermarchaeota archaeon | reverse complement strand
TATATGTATAGACGAATTCAATAAATTTATAATTAACAACAAATAAAGAGAACACGTTCATTAATATTTAGAACAATAATGTTTATATTACTATTATATACCTAGCGAATTCTCTAATCATATTAATGAAAAACGGCTCTAGAAACATAAATAAACCACTAATATTATTAATAGCCCTATTTCTGATACTCTCCGGAATAGCCATCGGAGTCTACGGATACCTAGTTACCGACCCCAATGCTAACAATATCTGCAAATCATGTCACAGTATACAACCATTTGTCGAAGACATAGCAAATACATCACATGGGGACATGAATTGCCACACATGCCATACATTAACGCCGGGAGTATTCAATGAATTAATTACATACATCCTCTACAACCCAAATTCAACGCAAATAAAGCAGAAATGGAATGGAAATATAAAGCAATATCTGGAATGCATAAAATGCCACGACTATAACGACATGATGAGAATCGGTATACATTCACAACACTACGAGGAGGAGGAATTCCAATCAAGAGCATGCACCGAATGCCACAACCCACATAACCCGGATGCCACACAAAATCTTTGCCAAAATTGCCATAAAGGATGGTATGAAGACTGATTAAACACCATACTCCCAAATGATATAGTCACTAAACAATTCTCAATATATATAGTGTATAAATATTCATCTTTATTATTTAGGTATGAGGTGTAACGATTGACAAACCCCTATCGATGGTTAGGATGGAAAAGAGAAAGAGAAGTATTTAAACTATACACCCAACATGCCAATAAAGTAAAGGAGATTATAGATGAATTAGAAAAATTTATAGCAGCATTCTACGAGGGAAATAAGGAGAAGTATCAAGAATCATTCAATAAAATATTTGATCAAGAGAGAGAAGCAGACAATCTAAAGGAAAAGATAATATACGAGTTGTCTAAGGGGCCATTCCACCCCATAGATAGGGAGGACATAATTAGACTCATGATGGAAACAGATGATATAGCTTCATATGCAAAGGGAGGAGCTCGAAAATTGACACATCTAACGGCAAACGATATACCAACAAACATAAAAGAAGGCCTCGTCACGATGGTTAAGATGATTAAAGAGGAAATGAATTACTTGATGAATGCATTAGAGAGCCTAATAAAAAACCCCAAGGAGTCGCTTAAATATGCCAATAATGTAGAGAGGAAAGAAGAAGAGATAGATGAATTTAAGGAAGAACTAATAACATCAATATTACTTTGGGGAGACCAAACAGGAAGTATCAGTAGATGGTTGATGGTGAAGGAGGCTGTCGAGTATTTCGAGAATATGGCTGATAAAATCGAGGATGTAGGCGACATAATACGTGGATTGGCTATATCAACTTAATATACACCGAAGAATACTCTTATCAATAGATATATGAAGGCACTCAAACCCATAGTAACAAAAACAGTCAATACCCAGAAAAAGGCAAGCTTCCCAACTGTATATTGATCAATTCCACCGAACCCACCTGATGAAATACCGACACCTATCAATGAACCAGCTGTAGCAAGCGACGTAGATATAGGTAAACCAAAACCTATCAACATATAAGGAATAGTACTAAATAGATAGACAACTAAGGCATTACTCAACTCGGCAGCAATACCCTTGACGACATCCAATCTAGTAACCTTGAAGGCCATTGTCTCAATCACCTTTGGCCCAATAAAATAACCACCAATAGCTACACCGATAGAACCCAAGGCAGCCAATAAAAGCATGGCATTATAGTCAGGTAAGCGACCCATCTTCTCAGCAATCGTAACATAGACTCCAGTAGCATTAGCAATATCGTTGACGCCAAAAGAATATGCGGAAAATATCAATGTGAATATAAGCAATTTAGACAAGATATTCTCTATCCTCTCTTCATATGGATCAATACCAGACCTAGATATAACATATACAAATAATTTGTAAAATATCCACGCCATAACCAAGGCAGCAAATGGAGAGGATATCCAACTAAGCAAAACCAAATATAATACCTTATTATTTAATCCACCTACCCCATAAGCAACTATCCCATACCCAAAAACAGCTCCCACAATTGAGTGAGTAACCGATACATCAATCCCCATCTTTGATGCCACTAAATTAACCCAAAAAACCGCAGCAGCAACAGATGCGAAAGCTCCCGCAATAGATATCTCGGGAACGATACCTTTACCAATTGTTTTCATAACCATAAATCCCTGAGTAAGCGCCCCTACGGCTGCAAATATAGCGAATAAGATAACAGCACGTTTAATCGAGACAACACCAGCCCCTACAGCACAATCAGTAGGCTCAGCAGCATCATTGCCTCCAAGGGTTATAGCCATTAAAAAAGAGAGTATTGCTCCAGCGAAAAGCAGCTCTGTTTCGTACAACTTGATGCACCGGATTATACAAATATATTACCCTGAACTAATCAATCGATATTTATATTTTGATAATCTCTATAGATTGATATTTAGACTATATAGATATATATAGAAAAAATCAAATACTATATCCCTGACCTAAGTCTATTGACTCTTTTAATATAAACGGGCAACATTACAAGTAATATTATTATGGATATAATTAAATCTATTATCGGGATATCATTCTCTAACTTAACATAAACCACTGTACCAATCTCTCCCTCAATAATTAGCTCAAGATGTTGATACGGTTGTAAATTAATTGTTATCCTATCTCCAGAATTGACGAGCTTACCGTCTAAATAAACATTAACAGGAGCATCTGAGTGTATTATTAACCTAGATGTAGTTCTACTAGTGGTCACATAGGATTCATACCTTCCATCCATTAGACTTATTCTTCTACCGAAACCAAATTCATCACTATAATTTGGATAAAGTAC
>WAJV01000028.1 GCA_015523725.1 Candidatus Geothermarchaeota archaeon | reverse complement strand
CTATTATTGATTCCATTAATCATGTTTATACTCTCCTTGGGGATTAGTTCATTGGCTATATTCTTGGCCACTGTTATAAAGAATTTCGATGCATATATCACAATGAGGGGATTACTATATTTCCTACTAATATTCAATAGTACTGTATTCTATCCTTTATCTATATTCGAGCGTCTACCCAAACCAATATATTATATAGCAGTGGCCAACCCCATAACACATGCAGCAGACCACCTTAGAGACATACTCCAAGTAGGGGTTATATATATGGATAGACTATTGTATCTAACCCTATTCTCCATGATATTTCTATTTGTAAGCTCCCTTCTATACCTAAAAGCCATTAGGCAATAAACACACAATAAATTCGTAAGTGAGTGACTTGTACAAAATTTTGTATAGCTGCATAATTATGTGAGTAAGTCGATATTTATGAAAATCATTTATCTATCCCTATCGTTAAATATTGTTAAGTTTATCGTAAAGTTATCGTTAAATAAATCATATTGATTAATAAAATATAACCAGCTATTTTATGGGCTCTATTAATACATCGGAATCAATTAATACTCTTTCATCATTTTCTTGACTCTGACCTCCTTATAACTTGATTTAAATCTCATAGCAAGGATATCCCTATACTTCTCTCTATTGATCTTAAAAATTTGATGAAGTAAGTATTCTAGAAACTCATCCCAACTCATATCTCCCTTATACTTTTCCAATATTTTCTTTAAATCCTTGGATATAGATATGGTAGTTAATTTCGAATTCATGCCAATATTTTTAATAAATATTTGCTATTAAATCTTAATCCCATTCTTGTACTGTACCTTGAATTAATCTTGATTAAGCGAGGATTTGGGTCACTAGTAAATTACATTAGGCTGCGTTGAGAGTCAAATATATCGATGGTGAGTATAAGCATTCGAAAAATGCTTAGTTAATTATGTTTGCCCGGAGTCTTTTTATTATTTCCTCTGCACCTTTTATTAACCAATCTATGAATTCATTCACGCTCATCAATTTACTTGGTAATGCGGCTGCGAATGAGACATATTTATATACTCTCTCAGGCTTCTCAAGCCATACATATGGGGCCTCCCTCCAGTCCGGGTCTTTTAGTAATACTCTCTCCATCATCGCCACCCACTTCTCCATAGGCACCTTCCCCCTTAGACCCATAACCTCCATGAAGTCCTCCCTGTTTGGAGGCGCTAATATTCTATAGATTAGGCTTGGGTCATCCGCCCTCGTCCTCAATAACCTCAATTTATATTCCTCTGGTATTGGAGCCTCCTTAGTTAGGAGGAATGCGCTCCCTATATATGCTGCATCAGCCCCTAAGACGAGTGTGGATAGGAATGTCTCGGGGTCCCCTATTCCTCCACCAGCTATAAGTGGTACATTTAGGTTCTTCTTAAACCACCTTATGGATGTCATAGTCGGGAGTTGCTGAGGATTCTTGAATCCAAATCCCTCCAACCCAATCAATATAACTGCATCTACACCCTGTTTAACCGCGTGCTTCGCATGCTTCAACGTAGTTACTTTGTGTAGCCACTTTATATCCTTATCCTTCATCATATGTACCCATTCATCTGGCACAGCGTATACCGATGTCTCGATGATGGGGACCTCTTCATCCACTAATACATGAAACATCTCATCCTGATGTGGACACATATATAGACTTATGTTCACACTGAATGGCTTCTCACCTACTTCACGCCTAAGCATATTTATCTGTCTCCTGAGCCTATCTGGGGTCCCGGCCGTCGCGGCTGTGAAGCATCCTAATGCACCTGTTTTGGATACTTCTGCAGCGAATTTCCATGTCCCAACAACGGTTAAGGCTCCCTGTAGAATAGGGTATCTTATGCCAAGTAGTTTAGTCACCCTAGTCTCAAACATAATCAAATAAATAGTATGGATATATTGTTAAATAATCAGACCAGTTATGTCTATGAATTATATACTGGATAGTATTGTTAGATGAAATAGTTGCTATTGATCCAAATGTTCAAAATCCACTTGAAAATATCTAATTCCATGTTTAGCCTAACTATGTGCAGTTATAATAGAACATATTGGGATGTTGATTAGGATGAATGTTGAGATATATAATTTTGAATATATCTAGATATTTTTTAGTGAACTATATGTCTAAATCGGATGAAATAAATGTCTTGTTAAACAGATCTAAGAAATTTATGTTGTCAGCTGATCTTCAGATGAGGGAGGGTATGTATGATTTAGCCGTTTTTAGTATCGAGCAAGCGCTCCAATTATTCCTAAAAGCAAAGCTACTAGAAAATGGTGTCGACTACCCTAAAACACATAGTATCCGTAGACTATTAAATATGTTGGCTGAAGTGGCTCCCGAGCAGATTAGTAATAGAATTAGGGAGATGATGAACAAGTATATATTTGAGTTCGGTGTACTTGAGGATGCATACATATCATCTAGATATACACTTAGGGAATATTTGGAGGAGGAGGTTAAGAGACTAAGGGAGTTGGCGGAGGAGGTGATGCGGAATATCGGATGAGGATACTATTAAAGAGGCCTTGAGGAGGCAGGAGATATTCAAGAATCTAGATAAATATTTAAAGGTGATTAGGGATGAAGTATTGAGTATAGACCCTGGGGCCGAGGTCTATTTATTTGGCTCAGTGGCTGAAAATAGGTATACATACTCAAGCGACATCGACATCCTAATAATCACTGATTTGGTACCCGGTATAGTTATATCTAGGCTTTGGAGAGCGGGGATTGAAGAACCATTCGAGATACACGTATATAAAAAGAAATATCTACCGATATTCCGTAGGAAAGGAAAATTAATAAAAATTAATTAGTCACCAACTATCATTGCATAGATAGATTTTATAAGTATATCTCCTCAACCAACTATTAAATCTAGTTATTCTCGTTTAAACTACGCTTCTCAAGGCCTGAATAATTCACTTTCAAATAAGGATATTCAATAAAATTATTTTAGTGGGGGTATGGATGGTTTCCAAGGTGAGGGATTGGTTTAGGCAGGCCATGAAGGACTTAGAACATGCTGAGAATTCACTAGATATGGGTGATTATGAGT
>WAJV01000027.1 GCA_015523725.1 Candidatus Geothermarchaeota archaeon | reverse complement strand
TAAATTATTGATAGATTTTCCATATTTAAGGCGTGTCGAGATTCTTGAATCATTATTTCCTGATGAGATTATAGTTGATAAAATATATACCGATAGTGTTGAGGAGGCTAGGGATTTCTATAAGAGATGTGTTGCTGAGGGCCATGAGGGTGTTATGATTAAGAGGTTGGATGCCCCTTATGTCTTGGGTGTGAGGGGGAAGAATGGGATCAAGGTGAAGCCTGCTGAATATATAGATGTGGTTATTGTAGGGGCTGAATGGGGGCATGGGAGGAGGAGGGGGTGGCTTAGCGATTATTATTTAGCTGTTTATGAGCCCAGGGAGGATAGATACTATATTATTGGGAAGACTTTTAAGGGTTTGACGGACCAGGAGTTTCAATATATGACGGATAGGCTTAAGGAACTTATTGTAAAGGATGAGGGTTATAGGGTTTGGGTTAAGCCGAGGATCGTTGTTGAGGTCGCTTATAATGAGATACAGAGTAGCCCTAAATATAGGAGTGGATATGCATTGAGGCTGGCTAGAATAGTTAGAATTAGGGAGGATAAGGATCCAAGGGACATAGCTACTCTAGATGACATTAGAAAATTATATAATAGGCAGATTCGTTATAGTGAGTTTAAATAAGTTTTTTATTTTATGTAACCCTATGAATTGGATAGACATATACAGTAGTATTAAATCGAGAATTAAATCTACAAATATAGTGGCATTAACCCGCCGGGGATAGGTGGAGAATACCTATCCCGAGGATGGGTGGCTGACCGGGGGTGTCCGGGAGACCAAGCATCTCCGAAGACCCCCTGGGAAGCTAGATACAAATAGGCCCTGAGGAGGGCTAGGAAGGCCCAACCCTCCAAAGGGCAAGGCACGTATCTAGCTTCCTAGGGAGGTCTAGGGGATGTAAGGCCTCTTGGGCACTATAAACCCAGTCAGCATAGAGGGATTACATAAAGGCATGTAATCCCCGACCATCCTTGGGATAGGTTTGTATCCATCTCCCTTGGAGGCTTTAAAGGACGGAGGCACGGGTGAGGGAGTGCCGGCCCCTCACACCGGGCAAGCCGAAGTCCCTTAAAGCCTCCCTAGGGCCCGAGGGAGGAGGATACACCCACCAAAATCCCTGGCGGGTTAATGCCGGGCCCCAAAAAAACCTCTTCTCTTCAAAACCTTTAACTCATTTATTTCTATGCTTTAAGGCTATTCGTTAGTTCTAGTAGTTTCTTAGCTTTTACTAGTGTTATATCTTCTATAGTTGCTAGGTTTTTAATGATGCTAGAGATTTCTTTTATTTTATCCATGTTATTGCGTAAGTATTTATTTGTATCTTGGCTATTTATTACGGTTAGTAGGAATGACTCCAGGTTTTTCATAGCGGTTCTCATGTACATATATTTCTCGTCCATTGTGGATTCATAGAGCATCATAGAGGAGTAAGTTAGGGTCCTTATATTAACTAAATAAAAATGTAGTTTTGTATTGACTAAAGTTCTTGATGCATTTATGTTTAGGAGATATGATATATCATTAGCCATATCTCCGATTAGGGCTATCGGAAGATCTGTTTGTGATATTATGTAATCCATTAGTATCTTGTTTCTTTCTTGGATTATTATTAATTGATATGTTGTAAAGGCGGAATAGGCTAGTGTCGTTATGAGTATAGTCAATAATATGATTCTTATGTGGAGGGTCTTCATATTAGGTAAACCCCCATCCAAATTTAATTACGTATTACCTATTATAAATGATGTAAATTATTAGGTGTCTAGTCATTTTTATTTAGGTGTTGCTATAGTTTTTCGGTTAATTTTTCTTTTTTAAGGATATTTTCCACTTTTTCCATTGATTTTAGGATTAAAGAGTCGTTTATGAGTGTGCCTCCTTTCACTCCTTTCTTTAATTCTTTGGAATCTATCCAGATATAGTTTCTATATCTCAATAGTTTATTGAGTAGTTCTACTCCGTTTGATAAATCTTGGTTATTGATTAATGTGTATGCGTATAGTGTGTTGAGGTGTATCCATATTCCACCATTGATGTCCTCGTGGGGATTGATTTTTGCTACGTAGTCATTGTAGTTTAGTGGTGTATTTAGTCTCAGTAGGCCAGTCTTTGTTTTTAATGTTTTGGCCAGTGTATTTATGTGTGTTTTTAGTCTCTCATCTTTTTCATATGTTTTTGTTAGGCCCAGGTAGATTGTATCTAGTATGTAGGTTAGGTCTGCCACCCCATGGCTTGTTACTCTGTTTATGTAGTAGTGGTTATACCATAGGTGTTTGTTTATAGCGTCAACTAGTTTAGACATCCTATCTCTAACTATGTCTACCATGCTTTTCTCTCCATATGATATGAATAGATTCATTGTTTTTTCGAGGAAAATTAAATATATAGTGTTACTGTATGTTACTAGGCCTTCTCTCCCTGCTCTGGGAGCCCAGTCTTCTCCGGGTCCCTGGTATAATAGACCTGCTACTTTAAATTCTCTATTAGATAGATACTTTAAGCTGTTTTTTACTCGTGGTATGACGTTTTTCTCAATGTCGCTCTTATTTAGCAGTCCTATTTCAAGTAGGATTGTGGTAGCTATAGCTGTTGAGTCGATCTCAGGTTTTTCTCGATAAATTATTAGTTCTCCATTAACTATCTCTGTTGGATAGGCTCCCGCATGTGTGTTTATGAAGCTTTCTTTCTTGGGTGTTTTACCCATATTTACGAGTACTTCTGCTGTCTCTTTTGGATATATTTGTGCTCTATATAGTATATTCTTAATCGGTTCTAGAACTAAGTCGTAGTATCTAATATCCTTTTTTTCTGTTATGTATAGTATTGGGTGGAATATATCCCTTATTCTTAGTTTTTTGTCTATGTTTCTTCCAAGATTCAACACTTCTCTGTGGAACTCAGCTTTTATATCTTCTTTGTGACTGAGGAGGCTTCTTACCTGTTCTAGTAAGTCCTCTTTTTCTTTTTCCATTAATTAACCACCAGAAATTTAATACACTAATATACTTAACATATTTAGATTCATGGGTAGATATATATTGGTGTCATGGTGAGGGGGTTTGTCAGTTAAGTTATTAGTCACTAATGACGACGGCTATCGTAGTTATGGTATTAGGAGTTTAGTTGGTAGTTTAGCTAAGTCTTATGAGGTTGTTGTGGTTGCTCCAGATGGTCCTAGGAGTGCATCGGGTTTAGCTCTAACATTCTATAGACCCTTAAGGGTTAGAGAATTCGTTTTCGATGGCGTTCCATATTATGCGGTTAATGGGACTCCAGGTGATTGTGTCTCAATAGGGTTATTTCATGTTTTTAGGGACAGCCCTCCTAAGATGGTTGTATCAGGTATTAATATCGGTGAGAATATTTCTATGCTAGAGTTTTTTATGTCGGGTACTGTAGCAGCGGCTATTTATGCGGCTTTACATGATATTCCCTCAATTGCATTCTCTAAACGTTTTGAGTCGGTTGATGTTCTATCCCCTGATAGTATTGAGGATGGTTTCGGTTTGGCTAGTGAGGTGGCTAAGTTAGTTGTCGATACGTTTTATAGGGATGGTTTCCCCGAGGGTATCGATTTGATTAGTGTGAATTTTCCCGCGAAGATTTCTAGTGATACTGAGATGGTTGTCACTAAGTTGGCTAAGAGATCTATAAATTCAAAGATTTATATTAGGAAGGATCCGAGGGGGAGGCCTTATTATTGGATATGGGGGGATAAGCGTAGGAGGTTTAGGCGTGGGACGGATGCTCATGAAGTCATTGTAAAGGGTAATATTTCTATTACACCGATTTCGCTTAATTTTTGGAGTGAGGCTGGGTACAAGTCTCTGGTTAATATTGTTAAGTATTTGAATGAGGAGTTCCATACTTTAATTAGGTGATTTTAAGTCTATATCTAATTTTTAATCCATTGCGTTGAATAGTATTTTTACTATGGTTTGTTATTCGGCTTGGTGGTCGTATGTTTGACGTAGCGGTTGTTGGATTAGGTCCTGGTGGGTCTAGCGCTGCTTATTCGGCTTCTAGGGAGGGGTTAAGCGTCGTTGCCTTTGATAGAAGGCGAGAGATAGGTGTGCCGATTCAATGTGGTGAATATCTTCCTCAGGAACATTCCTTTGATGAAATTCTTCCTAATGCTAGGCGTCTAGATTTATTGAAGGGGTTTCCGAGGGAAATTATTAGGGTAAAGACTAGCGGCGTGGTTTTATATAGCCCTGGTGGAAGGGCATATCGGGATAGATTTGATGGATATATAATAGATAGGTCTGAATTTGATAAGTGGTTGGTTTCATTGGCTGTTGATGAGGGGTCGGATATTAGGATTGAATCCAGTGTATATAGAGTTGAGTGGAGGGATGATAGATATAGGGTATATGTTTCTTCTCCCGAGGGTAAATATAGTGTGGATGCACGGGTTCTTATTCTTGCATGTGGTGCATCATCTCCATTGAATGAGATGGTTGGTTTAGAGAGGGAGACGGATGATTATAATTTGACACCCGTAATTCAGATGATGTATTCTGGTGCTGATGTTGATGAGGATAGTATTGAGTTATATACTGGTAATGACTATTGTCCGGGTGCGTATGCATGGATATTTCCTAGGGGAGATGGCTTTGCTAATGTTGGATTGGGTATTAGGAGGCCTTATCTGCCTAAAGATAGGGACTGGAGTCTGAGAGATTATCTGAGGCATTTTGTCAAGCATCATCCAATTGCTTCTGAGAAGCTTAAGCGAGCTAGGCCGGTGAGCGTCGTCGGCGGCTTGGTTCCGGTGGGTCCGCCATTGAGGAGTGTAGGTAGGAATGTATTGTTGGTTGGTGATGCAGCTAATCATGTTATTGCATCTGTGGGTGCGGGTATACCCACCTCTGTTATCGGTGGTTTATTGGCTGGTGAAGCAGCCTCAAAATACCTGGGTGGTGATGCATCATTGGATATATATGAGGAAATGTGGAGACGGGAGTTTGGCGACGCATTGGAGACTGGGTATAAGATTCGTAGGGCTATTGATGTTATGACTAGGAGTGATAAAATTATGGAGCGTGGGTTAAGATTGTTCGGTGAGAGGCATTTATCTGAATTTATTAGGGCTAGGATGTCTTCAGCCACCAGGTTTATGTCCTGGGTGGGTAGGATAGCTAAAACTCTATGATCTCGACTGTTTTTTCAGGCATTCTTAATATTGCGTACGTTCTTTTACCCGTTAGATATCCACATGCTTCCCCTGGGTTGAGGTGTAGGACATCGTTATCGTAATAATTTATTAGTGGTCTATGGGTGTGGCCACTTATTATTACCTTATATAATCCAGATTTTATTAATGCTTCTACCAGTTTCTGGTCTGTCCCATGATAGATTGTGATGCCTCCACTTAGGTTTACTGTAAGGGTTGAGTAAGAGAATCCCCATCCTTTCTCTAAATATTTCTTCATTAGTAATTCTTTTTCGCCATCATTATTCCCTGCTACACCAAATATTTTTGCAGACGCTTTGGATAACCATTCTATCGTAAATGGTGATATATGGTCGCCAGCATGTATTATAAACTCTATTTTCTCGGCCTTTATTTGTTCGACTAATCTATTTATCGCCTCTTTATTGTCATGTGTATCTGATATAACTGCTATTTTCATATTACTCTACACCTATTTACAATAAAATTTTTTAAATAAATTGAAATATTTAATTTTTTTATATTTAACTAAGACCAACCTAACAATAATTAATTTGTTAAGGTGGTTTATTTGTTTTGCTTTTGGCGAGTGTATCATCGGGGAGTATCGTCATTAGTGGGTATATTAGTGTTATTAATTATTATATTTGCTACTGGATATATTTTGTTTGATTTTGTATCATCTTTTGCTATTAGTTCAAGTACTAGTTCTAATCACATAATTGATGTATTGAATTATGAATGTAAAAATATTGATTACTCCACTAATACTGTTAGGGTATGTATAAGGAATATTGGTGGAAAGGAGGTTTTGTTGGGTAGGGCGTATTTTACTTTTGGTGATTCGAGTAGGGATGAAGGCTTTATTGGGCAGTTGATAAAGGTATCGATTTCATATGTTGCTTCCGGTGGGGAGGAGGTAAAGTCAGTTAAGATATATGGCGTTGATGTTGTTAATCCAGGTTTCCTTCGATTGAATATTACTATTAATTATGTGAGTGATGTATCTGGGTATGATTCTAGGATTCGAATTGTAGTTAGTTTTGGGGATGGAGGTGGTTTTTCTGGTGATTTGAGTAAGGTGGTTGATCTCCGGGATGGGGGGAATAAATTATTTGTTTCTTTAGAGGGTGTTGTAGAAGGTGTCGCGGAGGATGGAGTTATTGAGGACCAAGTTGTAGTAATTAATAATGATACTGGAATTGGTTATGGCTATATCTATTATAAAAAAATTTCAATTGAGCCTGAGTCTGTGATCAGTGTTTGGATTAGGCCGAAGAATATCGATTTGAGGATGTATAATAGGGGGATAAGGGTTAGAGTAACCACTTATGAGGGTGGAATATTGATAATTAATTTATAATATCCCTTTTTTAGAATATGCTTCTGAGTCTCTTCAGTTCTTTTTCCACTTTCTTCATTTCATTTAATAATTCTTTAATCTCAGTAACCTGTTCTTCTAGATTTAAATGTTTATCTACTATATTTTTCTCTCTTGATGTCTCAATACTTTCTTCACTCTGTATCGGCGTTATTTTCTCGTGATTGTTGATTATTGCAATATTGTCGGCGGTTTTTTTGGCTGTTTCGTTTTCATTTAGTTGGTCTATTAGAGATGTTAGGAGTTCTTTTGTTTCACTGATCATATTTACTTGTTGATTTAGTTCATCGATTTTATTTAGTATGTTATTTATCGTGTTCCCTTGGATGAGTATGTTGTTATATAGATTTGATGTGAAGTATGCGACTAGGTAGATTCCAAATATTGTGGGGACTATTATTCCTATGGTAAGTAATATGATTGTTAGGTATATTGGGTCTATTTTATTTATGTTTTGGATTATGTATGTCATTCTTCCTGTTGTGTATAAGTTATATAGATAGTATATTGATACTATGCTGGTTATTGTTAATACAACCATAATTATTTTTTTAATTCGATTGATCTCTTTACCAGTTAATTTAAGCCTAAGTTGGGAATACACCTCCCACACCTCTCTGGAACTTTACAAATGAGGATAGAAGCTGTGCCGAGCCGGCTGCCATAACGAAGAATATTGTTCCTGACATGACCAAGCCTAACCCTAGGTAGAATAGGAATGTGTATATAGAGTCTCCTTTTAATAGGTATATTGCCCATGCATTACCAATTGCTAGTATTGCCATTAGTAAATATATGAATGTTAGTAGTAATTTTAGGTCGGGCAGTTCTATTGTAGATATGAATTTTGAGACAAGTGTAGCGAATCTCCCGAACATACCTATGAGTACTACTATTAGGGTTAGTACTGCGATGAATGTTGCTTGTAGTGGGAGCGCCATCCCCTTGAAATAATTTGCTATTTGGCTTCTACCTTGTCTTCTTTTTCTGTATCTCATGCTTGTGTCGAATATGTATCTGGCGGTTTTTCTCACCATTGCGCCTTGGTTTACTGATGTGATAAATATCATTGTTAGGTAGTATATTAGGTTGCTGCTGGTTTCTTGTCCGAATAGGTCCCAAGCTATATTTCTCTCTATACCCATTTTGAGTCTATAGTATAGTCTGCGGATATAGTTTGTTAGGGAGCCATAATCATTATATAATATTCTTCTTAATCCTTCTCTTATGCTTCCTGCTAGTGAGGCTGCCTCTCCCAATGTATTTATGAATACTGGGTATATGTCATCAAGTTTTTCTATTTTATTTATGTGTTGGAGGCCGATGTATCCCAGTATATATGCTGTCAATCCTGGTATTAGGAACATTATCGCTATTAGACCAGTGTATTGGATTGTATTTTCTATAAATTCATTGTTGTTTAGGTAGGTGTATGCAAGTATAGCCGGTAGGAATGAGCATATGCTTATTACTATTAATATTTTTCTGGATAAGTTGTCCAATATTCTGATTTTTCTTGGGCGTCTGGGGAAGTTGTGGCTGTGTTGTATATCGATTGGTATATTTATCTTGATTAATGCTAGGGCTGTGAATAGTGAGGATAGTATTATTGCTAGAATCAAAAGCATTATGTTATATGTATTTATTGCACCGAATAATATGCTTGCTAATACTATTGTCATAGATACTATAACAGCTGTATCTAGTAGAGCTGTATATACGTCTGCGATTATCCGCAGTTTATCCATTGTTCTTTGGAAGTAGAAGTCGAAGTCTGTCATGAATTTATTATACTCTACTTTGACGAATTCTGAGAAACTTGCTCCTATGTTTATATTATAAGCTAACCTTATTAGGAATCTTCTGAAGGCCATGCTTGGACTGAGTTTCGCTGTGAGTAGACATGCTCTGTCTTGTTTGAATCCCCATTTATTTACCAGTATATCCATTTTTCGGAAAAATTTTGAGATTGGGCCTAGTACTTTTTGGAATGAACCTATGAATTTATATGCTGCCTTAGTGTCTACGTTGAATGTTGTTAATGAGTATAGGTATAGCATTAGGAATAGGAATCTCCTTTTAATCTCGACTCTTTCTCTGCTGAAGAAGTATTTTATAGTTATTAATCCACCTGGTTTTTCTATGCTTACTTTGGTTATTGTCTTATAGTCTTCTCCTTTTCTAAGGAGCCTCATCATGCTAATCTCATCCCCCGTCTTAATTTATTGTAAGCTTCTTCCAAGCCTATTTGATGGATTGCTTTTAGGTGTTCCCATACGTCGTAGTAGTCGATTATATTATTTTCAGCCATCAGCTTTAGTATATCCCTCCTTAGGAAGAGTTCGTCATATATTTTTCTTTTCTCTCTCAGGGAGAGCCCCTTCATAGTGGCTATTTTTTCTTCTAGAAGATAACTCATACCTTCTCCACGGAAGATGTGGGTGTCGTCAGTGGCTTCCCATGAGAATAATTCTATGAAATTGAATCTATTTCCTATTGGGTCGTATCCAACTATCTCGTTTAGACTTAGAACTCTCCTCTCAACCATTCCTGTTTGGGGGAGTCTAACTGCAGACTGTATTATTACTGCATTCAAGTTATCTATATAGGTTTTTGGTATATCTATAGGTGACCCGGTTAGTCTTTGGATCAGCTTCTCTACAGATGCGGCATGGAATGTCGCCATTACCGGGTGCCCTGTTTGCATGGCTTGGAATGCTACGGATCCTTCTGCTCCTCTGATTTCTCCTACTATTATATAGTTCGGTCTTTGTCTTAAGGCTGCTTTTAGTAGGTCGAACATCTGTACTGAGGAACCCTCATCTTCCCCTTCTCTTGTTACTTCACGGGTCCAGTTTTCGTGTGGACAAATTACTTCTGGCGTGTCTTCTATGCTTACTATCTTTGCATTAGGTTTTATGAAGGGGATTATGGCTTTTAGTGTTGTTGTTTTGCCTGAGGCTGTTTCACCACATACCCAGAGACTCAGTCCATTCTCCAGTAACATCCATATATATGCGGCCTCTAAGAAGCTCATGGTGTTCCATAGACATAATTGGATTATGCTTAGAGGCCTGGCGGTGAATTTTCTTATTGTGAAGTTACTTCCATTAATACTTACATCTCTTCCATATACTATGTTTATTCTTGAATTATCCGGTAGGGTTCCATCGATGATTGGTCTTCTATAGCTGGCTGGCTTCCCTATTCTCTCAGATAATTTTATTATATATTCATTTAATTCATCTTCATTCCTGAATTTTAATGTGGACCTGCAACTCCCAAATATTTTATGTTCTATAAAGATGTGGCCCACTCCGCCGCATGTTATATCTTCTATGTATGGGTCTCTAATCATCGGTTCTATAAGTCCTAACCCTATTTTTTCTTTTTCTAGTACATATTTTATTGTGTTGTAGCCTATTTCATTGAGGTATATGTATATTCTGGTGCCCTTATCCACTACTTTATACTCTGATAAGGTTTTGATCGAGTTATCTATTTTAATGACTTCATCGATGGCCTTGAATAATAATTTTTTATGTTCTTCCTCGTCTTCATAGTCATATGATTCATCTATTACTAATCCCAGTGCATCCTCGATTATTGTTCTTAAATCACTTAGTTCCTCGGGTATACTTGGTTCTATTGGGTGGTATACTGATCTTTCCTCCCCCTCCATTGTGTATATGTGGATGAATATTGGGTCTCCGACTGGATATATAACATCAACTTTTTTTAAATACCTCATGTCTCTTGATAATTGTTCAAGATATAGTGGTCTCCTACCTTCTTGAATTATTTTATCAACATATTGTTTAAGGTGTGGATTTTTGTTTAAGGCATCTTTTATATTCGCTCTATCATTTTGTGTGAGTATGTTTGTTATAGTTTCCATATTTACTCACCTCATGCCTTTGCTTGGGAGAATGGAACTACCTTTATCCCGAATGCTGGGTCCACCTCAAAGCTGATTATTAAATTTGTTGCTCTTGAGGCTCCCCTCAATTTTTTTATATTGAGTATTCTTATTGTTCTGCCTCCCATATCATTAATTTCTAATGTTATGTGTCCTCCACAGACCGATCTTATTCTTATAAGTAGGTCTTCCTCGAATGAGTGTGGATGTATTGTTATGAATACTGCTTTATTGTATTCGTCTACTGTATTTCTCATTGTTGTGAAGAATTCTAGTATATCCTTGTTTGATGAGTGAGTTGCTACATAAGTTATTGAATCTATTATGAAGACGTCGGTTTTATCATCATTCTCTATTAGTTTATTAATCATTCTGAGATATTGCCTGGAAACGATTTTGTTCCATGATAATTTCTCTACATGTAGCTCAGTTATCTTTAGTTTTCCTTTTATGAAATGTGTTGTTACATCATAGGTTAGTGATTTCATGTCTCTTAAGAGGCTCTTTATCGTGTTCTCAGTAGTTATGTATCTTACTCTATAACAGTTTTCTAATGCTCCGTAGGTTATTTGTTGTGCAAGTACACTCTTTCCACTATCGTTTATGCCCTCAATCAGGGTTAATGTTGGGTATGGGAAACCCCCTATTCTCCTATCTAGTTCAAAGTGATTCAACATTATTTTATTTTCTCTCTGGTTTTCATTAGGGGAACCATCGCTCATTGATATACACCTCTGTATATGTCGTAGGATCCCTTGGGTGTTGAGAATATTATGCTGTAGGTTGATGAATTATCTATTGGGTATGCCGGGTCTAGGTGTATTTTAATTACGATTATTTCCTTGGGGTCCCATATTCCTGTATAAGTGTTATTTAATTGGTTGTATGGATTGGCGAGTTCCTTATTATATCCTTCTGTATAGACTGATAATACTTCCCAGTATTCAGGTGTGTTATACTGAATGAAGGGTATATATCTTATTCTGCGTAGATTCGATGATTTATAGTCTATAATTATACTAATATATTTGAAATCCTTGTAATGTATACCTACCTTACCTATATTTCTAATTTGTATAGTGAATTCGGTATTATTTGTCCAATTTATTGAGTTATCTATTATCTCTATATCCTCTTGATCACGGTTCTGAATCATTTTTTTAAGTTCTTGGAATGTGCTGATTAGTTTTGTTTGGGTTCCCATGTTCAGGTTTATTGTTATCCATATTAGTGGTAATATTGCTATTGTTAATATTGCTACCGTAGCTATTAAGCTATATCCACCCATGGTCCCACCTTGTTTATGTTGAGAAGTAGTATTCAGTTGTCTTACCGAGATAAGTGCTGTATATGACGTGGTAATCTCCCTGGTTTAGTGGTGTGTTTAGATATATGTTTATCTGTATTGTTTCACCGATATCCCAGAAGTCGTCATTATCGGGGTTATCAATTAGAGTGTAGTTCCATGTAGGTTTTAAAGATCTGTTATATTGTATATATTGTTCTTCTCCCATTAATCCGAAATATACATCGCCCTGAGGGATGAGTTGTGTGGGTATGGGCTCCATACCGATATTTTTAATCCATACATGGACTATATTGTTTCCATCTATTGATGCGTATATTATCTTTGTTTCGTGCTTCATTTTTTCTTGGAAGCTGTTTGTCAGGGTTATCTGTATATTTGACATCTGGTTTACTCCACTGAATATTGATGCTGCAAGCATAGCTGCTATCGCTATGGAGCTTATAGTAAGGAATGCCTCGCTAAATACTGTGCTTGTCATCTTCACCACCTTTACCTAGGTCTCTAAAAATCTTCGGCAGGATATTCTGGATATTCGGTTCTTTCTGATAGGTTCTCTTTAACGCCATCAATAGAATTAAAAATATTTCGTTCTCATCTAGATCCTCAACTCGATTTAATAGATATAAAGCTAATATATAGTCCTCTGGAGTAATTGGCTTCTCTAAATAACTGAAATCTATTTCGAGATTTAGGTTCTCTATTACGTCTAGCATAGTCATATATATCTCTGTCGTTATTAGGCCTCTCCTATAGAATAAGTGCAGCATTTTATGTACACTGTCTTTACCGAAGGTCTTTAACAGAAAATCTCCCACTAGTAATGCTCTTTCATATACTCTGCTCCCCCTTTTCCCTAATGAAGCTTTATATAAAACTTTTTCCACAGCACTTGGTTCATAGTGCACATCCTTTTTCAAAGACTCAGTTTCCACCCTTAATTTCTCAGGATGAGTTTCTCGACCCTTAGAAATAACCCCTTCAACTTCTTCCTTAAACTTACTTGAGTCTTTTTCTTTGATCTCCTTATCATATTCACCCCCCTCATC
>WAJV01000026.1 GCA_015523725.1 Candidatus Geothermarchaeota archaeon | reverse complement strand
ATGTTAGGCCTATTGCTCTAACCCCTAACTTATAAAATATATCTACATTTGAGGGGTTATCTAATGCCTCCGTTCCCTCCATACTAATTAGGAAACCTATCTTATTTTTATCCAATATTGTTTCAAGTGAATTCTTAGTCTCGATTAACTCGATTTCATCATCATTATTCTCCTTTAATTGATGTAAAGTATTAATTAGTTCGATTGCTTTATGGAATGGGTTGGATGGTAGGGGGGTAATGTTCTCTTCACTTGTTTTATACATCTTTTGCATTCTCCTAGATATTTTGGGTGAGTATAGGTTCGATAGTGGGAATACTGCGGTAAATACGATTTTTATTCTTGCTTTTTTATATGCTGGTATATCTGCTGGTCTATATGGATCTTCTTCCTTAAAGTCCTTCCATGTGCTTTTTGACTGTATATAGTAGGGTAGGTCTTCATGTAAATCTATTAGATGTTTTGGCATCATTTACTTGCACCCTATCTCCATAAATTGTGCTTAAAATATATTTAGTATTCGTCTGCTATATAGGATTGGGGTGTCTTATGGAGATTTTAGTTAGATTGGGTGAGTTGACGCTTAAGAGTAATAGGAGTAGGAGACGTTTTTTGAAGAGGCTTATTCATAATATTGAGGATGCTTTAATTAGTGGTGGTTATAGGGATTTTGAGATAAAAAATATGTGGAGTCGCCTTCTAATACGTATAGATGCTGATACGGTTCCCAGGGTATTGCGGAGGGTTTTTGGTATAGTAAGTTTTTCACCTGTTTTTCATATAAGGTTTAGTGGCTTTGATGAAATTATAGAGTCTGGTTATAAGTTGTTTAGGGAGAAGGTTAGAGATAAGAAGTTTGCAGTTAGGGTTAGACGGGTTGGTAAACATCCATTTAGAAGTATTGATGTTGCTAGGAGTTTGGGTGATAGGCTTTATCCAGAATCTGGTGGTGTTGATTTAAAGAATCCTGATGTTGAGGTCTATGTCGAGGTTAGGGATGGTGATGTATTCTATTTTGATGAGGTTATAAATGGATATGGTGGTTTACCTATTGGGACTGAGGGAACAGCCATATCTTTATTGTCTGGTGGATTCGATTCAGCTGTGGCTAGTTGGATGACTCTTCGTAGAGGGGCTGAGGTTCACTATTTATTTTTGAATCTTGATGGTGACGAGTATTTGTCGAGTGTCTTGCGTGTTGCAGGGGTCTTGGCTCATAAATGGAGTTATGGTTACCGTCCAAAGATGTTTATTGTTCCTGGTTCGGATATAGTAATGGAGATATTTAGGTGTAGGGAGGATTATTGGAATATTTTACTTAAGCGTATTATGTATAGGCTTGCTGAAAAGATGGCTATGGAGTTTGGTGCAGACACTATAATAACTGGTGAGTCGCTTGGACAAGTGGCGAGCCAGACGATGAGGAATCTCTTGGTTAGTCAGGAAGCTGTTTCAATACCTATTAATAGACCATTATTCGGTATGGATAAGCAGGATATCATTAATTATTCTAGGGAAATCGGTACTTATGACTATTCGTCTAGGGTTAAGGAGTATTGTGCACTTGTCCCCCGTAAACCTGTGTTGAAGGCTTCTCTAGATATTGTTAGGCGTGAAGAGGAGAAGATTAATATGGAGGTAGTTGAGCAGGCTTATGATAAGAAGAGGATTATTGATCTAAGGTCGTTGGAGCTAAAGGTATTGGAATCGGATGACTCTAAACTTAGTGTATGTAAATAATTGTTTTCATTTTTGTGAGGGAGATTTACATATTTTTTCTTGACTGTGTATGTAGGTGTTATTCCCTAAGTAGTAATGAAGCTATGGATTCTGTAGTTTAATTAATTCATGGGATTAGATATTTTCTTGGTATGAATAGGGAGATTTGCAGGGTTGGGGAGGTGGAGTATCGTGAGTATAGTGATGATGTATGGGCTATTCTTAAGCGTAAAAGGATGAGGGCATTTAGTTTGGCGGGTCCATTGATTAGGAAGGGTATTAGAGTATTTATGTATGGTAGTTTAGCCAGGGGTGATGTATCTCATTCTAGTGACATTGATCTTATAGTTTTGAATCCTGTTAATCCGGTTATAGTTCTTTCTAGTTATTCTGATCTTGGGTTTGGGTGGAGGAGGATTTTTATTGTTCAGGCCACCCCATCACACACGCCAAAGGTCTATATTTGGTTTGATGAGGAGGGTTATGAAGTGATTAGTTTTCCCTTATCGAGGTTGAGTAGTAGGGAGAGTGAGTTCTTTAAGTTTGGTGGTCTTCTTGAGGTTATGGAGGATAATTTTGATATTAGGGTTATGGGGGTGGATAAGAGATTGATGCTGATTAGGCCTCGAGAGGGTGGGCATGTAGGCATTTGTATTGTGGGTAGGGAGGGGTGGGCTGCTGGGGAGTTGGGTATTAGTGAGGCTGTTGTGAGGGAACGTGTAAATGTCTTAAGTAGGAGGGCTAGACATGGTAGGACCGGGGTTTTCTTGGAGTATGAGGTAGTTGGAGATGTGATGGATGCCATAGATAAATTGGCTAAGGAAAATGAGTTTTTTAGAAGGAAGATAGGTTTTTCTTAATTGAATATTTTTTGAATAATTCTTTATATTTTTTGGATGGGTGGTTGGAATTGGTTGATGTCTATTTTCCTTATCTCTTGAGGCCGGATGCATTGGATGTATGGATGAATGAAGAGGTTAGGGGAAGGTTGGCATGGTACTATGAGGTTATGAATGGATATAAACCTGCTAAATACCTAATTTGTAAGAGGGTGGGTTTAGAGAAAATTAATTTATCGGAATTGGATCTTGGTGAGTTGTGGGATATACACAATAAATTGAGGAAGGAATTTAAATCGGTTTTTAGGGATATTCGGGAGGGGGATGTAGAACTTAGTGACTTGGATTTGGTTGGCACTAGTTTCTTGGAAGTAAAGATTGAGTTGGTATATAGGTTATTATCACCTTGTATTCTTTGCGAGCATATGTGTAAGGTTGATAGGTTAGGTGGCAGGAGAGGCTTCTGCGGTCTTGATTCGGTAGTTAGGGTGGGTTCGGCTTTTACGCATTTAGGTGAGGAGGCCCCGCTAGTCCCTTCTGGTACAATATTTTTTACGGGATGTAGTTTAAAATGTGTCTTTTGTCAGAATTTTGATATTAGTAGGGATCCGTTTAATGGTGTGGTGGTGGATGCGCGGAAGTTAGCTGATATAGCTATGTCTCTCTATCGTAAGGGTGTTAGAAATATAAACTATGTTGGTGGTAATCCAGATCAGAATATTCATTTGATTCTTGAGTCGCTGAGATATATGGATGTTAATGTTCCACTACTTTGGAATAGTAATATGTATATGAGTGTGGAGGCCCTCGAATTACTTTTGGATGTAATTGATATTTGGCTTCCAGATTTTAAATATGGTAATAATGAGTGTGGATTTAGGTATAGTAGAGTTAGGAGATATTTTGATGTGGTATCTAGAAACCATAAGATTGTATATGATTATGGTTCGGATATGATAATTAGGCATTTAGTCATGCCTAATAATGTAGAGTGTTGTACGAAACCTATTTTGAGATGGATAGCGAGTTATACCCCTAGGGTCTTGGTTAATATTATGTCTCAGTACAGACCTGAATATATGGTTTTGAGGGATGCTTCTCGATTTAAGGATATTGCTAGGAGACCAAGTTCTAGGGAGATGGAGGAGGCTTATAGATATGCTGAGTCCCTGGGAATTATATATAAGCCTGTGAGTTAGTGTCTTATTATATCAATTCTTCTTAATAAACTTTCTACTAGGGTTTCACTTGGTTCGCCTGCACCTATTACTTTAGCCTTTGTATTCGGCCATATTACATCCGCTACTTTAATGATTTTGTATAGGATTCTTATAGTTGGTGGATTTTCCTTCACCTCATTTATTTCGACGTGTTCAATTTCATTCGGCGTAAAGTTTGGGTCTTCTAGGGTTAATTCCTTATCACCTACTATTATTTTCTCTACTAATATGTGATCTTTATGTATATTCTTGATGTCGAATGTTAGTTTACCATTTTCGTGTTTATAATTAATTATTTCTATGTGTTGAGGTTCATTGAGTTCCCAGCCGTGGAAGTCGAGTCTCTCTCTCGGAAATTCTTCCAATAATTTATTCCCGATGAATACAGCCTCCTCATCTATTGGAAAGTCTACGTTGTATACTGCTATAAAATTTGGTGAGTATTCCCTTAAAACTCCATTATAGTATCTAACTGTTTTATCTATATCATTTACCTGGACCTTAACTAATTTTCCTATACTGTTTTCGAGTAATGCTTCATATGAACCGACTTTCCCTAATGCGGCTTCTCCATATTTCTGTACTTCTTTGGTGATGTCTGGTGTTATTGGTGCAATCTTTGTTAGTGTTGATGTTATCACTCCAAATGCTGCCTTGAGCTTATCCTTAACTAGGGATAAGAAATTTGATACGGATCTCTTGAATCTTCTTAGTAGGCCTGGATGAAATATCTTCTCCAGTTCTCTCCTCTTTTCCCTTAATTCTTTTTCGGTTAGAAAGTCTTCAAATCTCACTATTGCATATATGTCTTTTAGATTGTTTTTATATACTTTTTTGGATGCTTCTGTGGGTTCTGAGAATGGATCGTACTTTATATCATCAAAATCTATTTTTATTTTACCTTCATTAACTAATCTTTCGTAGATTTCTTTGGCTCTATCCAGATATTTCTTTTTGCCTGTAGTCCTGTATGCCCTTTTCAAGTAGGCCACCAATTTTATCGGGTTCTCTATTGCTTTTATTGAGTAATCGATCTCGAAGGCGCCTTCTGACCTCGGTGGTATTCTTATCTTTCCTAGATATGCTTCATTCAATCCATTTTTATCTATGTCCTCATAGAAGAGTACTACCCAATTATCTTTGAATAACTTAATTACCCTATCTTGGGATATCCTATCGACGATTAAGCCTAAAATTACCCCTATTATTATCAAGACTATGATTGGCATTAATGAATTTATGTAGGATAGGATTAGGTTATTTATTGAAGGCTGTGCCTCTGGCTGATTCTCTTGTAGAATATATTTAGCTATCTCTAGGATTGGTTTCATACTCTAACCCGTCTAGTTTATTTTTCAAAAATATTTTTCTCTAATATATAAATTTATAGTCTAAAAGTCTTTTTGGGAGGAGATTGATATGCCTATCCAGAAATCAATTACATATAGTAGTAGGGGGCGTATGGAGGTTAGGTCTTTTGTAGAGTCTGGCGAGTATGCCATGGTTGAATATAGGGATCCCAAAACCCTCAAGGTAGTGGAGAATAAATTTAAGATTTATCTTAAGAGTGAGGATGGTGTAATGAGGGGTTTTCTATTCATTCCGTTGAAGGGGGAGGGAAGATATCTGGTTATTGAGGATAAGGAGGTTAAAAAAGAATTATATGCCTATTTGCCTGATGAGGATAGGGAAATCATACTGTTCAAATAATGTTTCAACTTCTATTACCTATTTAAGATATAGATTGATTTATTAGAATTATATTAAGATATTTATATCTATGGATAGATATCGTTATATGGTCTATCAAGGTGATTAGATGAATGGCCCAGTAATAGTATCCGAAATTCCTGGTCCTAGGTCTAGGGAGCTTATGAATTTACGTAAGGAGTATGTTCCAAGAGGTTTATTTGAGTTTACCCCTATTGTGATCGATGAGGCTAAGGGTCCTTTTATTAAGGATGTGGATGGAAATGTTTATATTGATTTTGCGACTGGCATAGCTGTGACGAATGTGGGTCATGTGCCTGGAGTTGTTTATGAGGCTATTACGGGTCAGGCCTCGCGTTTATTGCATACATGTATTCATGTTGCTAGTTACGAGTCCTATCTAAAGTTGGCGGAAAAGCTTGTCTCCTTATCTCCTATTAGTGGAGCTGCTAAGGCTTTTTTCTTGAATAGTGGGGCTGAGGCTGTTGAGAATGCTGTTAAGGTTGCTAGGTATTTTCGTAAGGCTATTGGCATTATTACATTTGAGTATGCTTTTCATGGTAGAACTCTGCTTACAATGGGGTTGACTAGTAAATTTAAACCATATAAATATGGTTTTTTTGCTTTTGTACCCGGTGTGGTTAGGCTTCCCTATCCCTATCCATATAGGTGTCCATTTGGTTCCAAGGATGAAGAGGAGTGCGGTTTAATTGCCCTAGAGTTTATTGAGAGGGCTTTTAAGACTCATATCCATCCAGATGAAACCGCAGCCATAATTTTTGAGCCGATAGCGGGTGAGGGTGGCTATATAGTCCCACCCAAGTCCTTTGTTAAGGGTCTTAGGGAACTAGCTGATAAATATGGTGTATTATTGATTGTTGATGAGATTCAGACTGGTATGGGTAGAACTGGGAAATTGTTTGCTTTGGAACACTTTGGGATTGAGGCTGATTTGGTCACGTTGTCGAAAGGCATGGCATCTGGATTGCCTATCTCTAGTGTTGTCGGCAGGAGAGATGTTTTAGACTCGGTACATGTAGGGGGGATAGGGGGGACCTTTGGAGGTAATCCAGTTTCGGCTGCCGCTGCATTGGCTACCATCGATTTAATTATGGATAGCTTACCACATGCAGAAGAGGTCGGGAGGATTTTAAGGAAGAGGTTGGATGAGTTATATGATGAGTATGAGGTTATAGGTGATGTTAGGGGACTAGGTCCTATGCAGGCTATTGAGTTGGTCAAGGATAGGCGTAGTAAAGCGCCTTGGAAGTCTCTGACAGAGAATATTATTAAATCAGCTTTATCTAGAGGGCTTATCTTGATTAGCGCTGGGATATATGGCAATGTGATTAGGTTGATTCCACCTATTAACATTGATTATGATGTTTTGGATCGTGCTTTAGGGATATTTGAAGAATCTATTAGAGATGCCTTGAGAAATCTCTAGTTATACATTTAGTTCATGTCATTTGTTTAGATAACTAGATATTCTATTTATGGCTCTATCAATTTTATCTTCTGATACTGATGTAACGACCCTAAAATAGTTTGGGTAGTCTCCGAATGCTGTTCCGGGAGCGACGGCTACACCGGCTTTATCAAGTAGGTCGTTTGCGAATTGGAAGCTATCACGATAATTTTCTGGGGTTTTTATGAAGATATAGAATGCTCCTTCTACTCTATGAAATTTGAAGCCTAGTTGCATTAGTCCACTCTCCATCATTCTTGTACGGTTTTTAAATATTTCTCTATTCTTCTCTACAATATCCTTTAAACTCAGTGCCTTTAACGCGGCGTATTGGATGAAGTCTGGAACATTCGTGAATAGTAGGGTCATTACCTTAGATAGCTGATTGATAATTTCTTGGTTTGCAACTATCCAGCCTATCCTGAATCCTGTCATTGCATATGCTTTTGAGAAGCTATATATACCTACCGCTTTTTCATATCCGGTATTTAAGAAACTGTAGAATGGTTTATCGTCATATATTAAGTTATAATATATTTCATCAGCGAATATGTAGGCATCCTTCTCTCTAGCTATATCAGTTACAGCTTCTATATCTTCTTTTGGCAATACTTTTCCGGTTGGGTTGGATGGGTTTATGATTATTATTGAGTCGAAGTCCTCTTTTTTCAAGAATTCTATGTCTTCTTGGGAGGGCCTCCAGTTGTTCTCGAATTTGAGTTTGAGCTTCTTGTATTTATAATGGAATCTATCTAATAGATACAAATATACTCCCCATGTGGGTGTCATAACTATTATCTTAGAGTCTTTATTTAATAGTGCTGTGGTAAGGAGGAATATGGATGTTTTAGAACCTGGGAGTAGTATTATATTTTCGCTAGTGATTGATATATTTAATTCATTATTTAAGGTGTCGGCTATTGATTCTCTTAGTTCAGGTATTCCTCTGATATTTCCGTAGTGGGTGTGTCCATCTAATGCAGCTTTATACATTGCATCTATTATTCTTTTATCAGTATTTATGTCGGGGTCTCCTACCGATAATAGAATGATGTCTCTTCCTTCCTTTATTAGTTTCTTTGCTTTCCTCTGTATAAAGTAGTGTGGGGGGATATCTGGCTTATTCATTAAATGCACCTAATAAATATTAAGCTGACTCCCAATGTTTATATTGCTTTCTTAATTAAATATGTTTTGAAAAAATTGTTTGATGATGTTATTTTCTTCGTATTATGTATCTGGCGAAGATTTCTCTAAAATCTTCATTTGTTAATATGGGTGTTCCATCATCCCTAGCTATTTTCTGTTTAGCTGGTGGTAATGAAATATAGTTACTTATTTGGGTATTTAGTCTTTCCCCGAATTCTGGGACTGCTTTATTCAAATAGAATATCCCAAGTGGGATTTTATCTCCCCATTCTAGTGACTTCTCTATCGCTTTCTTAACTTTCTCCTCTATCTCCTCTGTAGGTGTCCCCGGCTCTATAACCGGGTTCCATCCATCCTCCTCCAAAATATATGTTCTCTCTTTGAAGAAGTCTTTTGTATATATATCATTGTATACTACGCAAGGTTGGAGAACGTCTATGAATGCCGTTCCCTTATGGAGTATGGCTTTCTTAAGCGTTTCTACATAATGTTTTATATTCATTGAATAGGTGCGTGCTACAAATGT